>JANOAW010000738.1:0-2036 GCA_031411355.1 Hyphomicrobiaceae bacterium
GGTCGGCGGGCCCGCGGTGCGCATCCTGTTCGACCTGATGGCCTCGCTGCACGAGCGCGGCCAGCAACTCGTGCTCGCCTCGTGCGAGCGCCACGGCCGCATGCTGCGTGCGCTCGACGAGCAGCGCGCGTTGCGCGGCACGGCCTGGCGCATTGTCAGCCTGCCCGATCTCGACGGCGCGCTCGAAAGGTGCGAGAACCACCTGATCACCGCGGCCGGCGGCGCCACGCAGGCGCCGGCGGTGCCGCTGGCCGGCAACGACCTGTGCCGCGATCTCGACGCCGCGCAGATCGCCGCGCTCGAGCCGCTGCTCGGCGTGCGCGAGTTCGCGACCGGGCAGTACGTCGTCCACCACGGCGAGCCGGCGCAGGCGCTGTACCTGATCACCCGCGGCCGCGTGAAGGTGGCGCTGCCGTCGGTGGCGCAGGCGCCGAAGCGGCTGTCGACGCTGTCGGCCGGGCTCAGTTTCGGCGAGCTGGCGATGATCAACGGCGGCAAGCGCTCGGCCGACGTGATCGCGATGACCGCGGTCGAATGCCGCGTGCTCGACGCGCAGGCGCTGGAGCAGTTGGGCACCAGCCACCCCGAGATCGAGATCGCGCTGCTGAAGAACATGTTGCGCAGCGCCCACGAGATCGTCAACCGATTGAGCCAGGAGGTCATCGCGCTGGCCGGATGAAGCCCCTGCGCGCCGCGGCGCGAGGCGACAATGCGCGTCGCTCCCATGAATCCCCCCATGCTCACCGACCTGCTGGCTTCGTATGCCGTCCCCGACAGCCGCTTCGACGAGATGCTGGCGGCGCCGGGCGTGCCGCGCCAGCACTGGGATGCGTTCCTGCGCTCGCTGGCCGCGCGCGAGGGGCCGGAGATCGGCGACACGCTGTCGCTGATGGAGCGCGAGATCCGCGAGAACGGCATCACCTACAACGTCTATGCCGATCCGCAAGGCGCCGACCGGCCGTGGGAGGTCGACCCGCTGCCGCTGCTGCTGGCGGCCGACGAATGGGCCGCGATCGAGGCCGGCATCGCGCAGCGCGCCGAACTGCTGAACCGCGTGCTGGCCGACATCTACGGCCCGCAGACGCTGCTGCGCAGTGGCGCGATTCCCGCGCCGGTGATCTTCGGCCACAGCGGCTTCCTGCACCCGGTCAAGGGCGTGCGGCCGGCCGGCGGCGTGCACCTGTTCCAGTACGCGGCCGACCTGGCGCGCTCGCCCGATGGCAGCTGGTGGGTGGTCGGCGACCGCACGCAGGCGCCGTCCGGGGCGGGCTACGCGCTCGAGAACCGGCTGGTCGTCTCGCGGGTGTTCCCGCAGATGTTCTCCGACCTGAACGTGCAGCACCTCGCGTCGTTCTTCGCCGCGGTGCGCGACTCGCTGCTGCACTGGGCGCCGAAACCGACCGCCGGCGAGGGCGCGCCGCTGGTCGTGCTGCTGACGCCCGGCCCGTTCAACGAGACCTACTTCGAGCATGCGCTGCTGGCGCGCTACCTCGGCTTTCCGCTGGTCGAGGGCAGCGACCTCACGGTGCGCAGCGGCTGCGTCTGGATGAAGACGGTCGAGGGCCTGAAGCGGGTCCACGCGATCCTGCGCCGCCAGGACGACGATTACTGCGACCCGCTCGAGCTGCGCTCCGACTCCGCGCTCGGCGTCGCCGGCCTGACCGACTGCGCGCGCCGCGGCACCGTGTTCCTCGGCAACGCGCTGGGCTCCGGCGTGATCGAATCCGGCGCGCTGCTCGGCTACCTGCCGAAGCTGTCGGAGCAACTGCTCGGCGAGCCGCTGAAGCTGCCGTCGGTCGCGACCTGGTGGCTGGGCGAGCCGGCCGCGTTCGACGACGCCTGGAAGCGCCTCGACAAGCTGCTGATCAAGCCGCTCGAACGCTCGGCGCGCGAGCCGGCGATCTTCGGCGCCGACCTCACCCACGACGAGCGCATCCTGCTGCGCGCCCGGGTCGCGGCGCGGCCGCAGCGCTTCGTCGCGCAGGAGTGGGTGCACGTCTCGCAGGCGCCGGTGCTGGAGCGCGGCGACCGCAGGT
>JANOAW010000739.1:0-2231 GCA_031411355.1 Hyphomicrobiaceae bacterium
TTCGGCTATAGATTTACATCTTGTCTACAAAATCATCGACGTCCTTTTTGACCTGATCCTTGGTCTGACCATACCGCTCCTGAAGCTTGCCTTCAAGCTGATCTCTCTTGCCATTGATCTGGGTAATGTCGTCGTCCGTCAATTGGCCCCATTTTTCCTTGAGTTTTCCAGACATCTGTTTCCAGTTTCCTCCGACGCGATCCCAATTCATAGCAGTCTCCTGAGTTGACGGTTGATGAGGCTAATCTACACAGATAACGATATTGATAAATGTTTTTAAGTCACTACGCTCGACGTATGATCCCTGCAACGAGCGAAACGACAAACAACACGATCGCGCCCCACATGAGAATGCGCGCGCCTTCGATGGCTGTTCCAGTCACACCGCCAAATCCGAATAAAGCGGCAACCAGCGCGACGACGAGAAAAACGACAGCATAATGTAACAGACTACCCATTTTCAATCTCCCATATCCGATGACTGCGCTTATAACTCTTCGATGCTGAAAAAAGTTCCAGGCACCGACTTCGACCTCACCCCAGATAAATTGCCCGGTGTACGGGCACGGCGACGTCGATCGTACACACCACTCCCGACACATCGAAGTGCCTCTCGACCACCGCGTCCGGAATACCACGTTCGATCAATGCAGCGCCGAATCCATTTCGCACCGGCATTTTGACGGGCGGGCCGCCGTGTTCCGACCAGACGAGTATTAATCGCGTCACGTCGCTGGTGTGTCGATGCGCGGTTTTCCACGACAGCTTCACTATCCCGCCCGGGACCGACCACGCCCCATATTTGAGCGCGTTGGTCCCCAGTTCGTGCAGCGCTAGACCGAGATGCACCGACAGTTCCGATGGAATGATCAGCGACGGTCCGTCCTTTTGAATTTGCAGAGCGCTGCCGGGCATCAGTGGCGCGAGCTGGCGGTCGATGAATTCACGCAATTCCGCGCCGTCCCAATTGGTCTGCATCAAGAGATCGTTGGCCGACGACAAGGCCTGCAAGCGACCTTGAAATGCGATGCGGAACTTTTTCGGGTCCGATGTCGACCGCATCGTCTGGTTGGCGATCGATTGGATCACGGCCAACGTGTTTTTGACCCGGTGCGCGAGTTCGCGATTAAGCAACAGAATTTGCCTGTCGCGCCGCTTGCGCAGGCGAATATCTTCCAGTGTCTCGCTGATCGCCGTGATTTTCCCGCGCGTGAGAATAGGTGTCGACGATAAGGAGACGTCGATCTCGGTGCCGTCCTTATGCACGCGAACGGTTTCCAAGTTGACCGATCCGCCCCGCTTGACTGTCTCTAAACCGCCGGCCACCTCGCCGCGACGGCTTTCCGGGGCCAGGAGCGCGAGCGGTTTTCCAACCATTTCAACGTCCGAATACCCGAACAGACGCTGTGCACCAGGGTTCCACGTGTCGACGATGCCCGCCAGCGACGTGCTGATGATCGCATCGCCGGACGCCTCGACGAGCGCCGCCAGTCTGGCTGACGCTTCACGCGCCTTACGGCGCTCGGTCACGTCTTCAACGACGGACGTTCGATAGATCACATCGCCGGCGTCGTCCCGAACGGCCGCCGAAGTCACGCGCACCCAGATTAATTCTCCGGATTTCTTGATCAGGCGTTTCTCCAATGAATAATGCGGCAGCTCGCCCGATAATAACGATGCGATGAGTTTTTCTTCAGCCGCCAGGTCATCGGGATGGGTTAGAACCTTGAAGGTTTTTGTAAGACACTCATCGCGCGTATAGCCAAGTTGGCGGCAAAGAAGATCATTCACCCCGAGAAGCTTGCCGTCGAGTGCGACCTGTTCGAAGCCGACCGCCGACTGGTCGAACACACTCCGATGCCGCGCTTCTGCTTCGCTCAGTTTTTGTGCACGCGTGCGTAAGTCAACCGATGCCTGCTGCAGGGCTTGCGACAGCGCGTTTGCTTCCTGCATGACGGATGTGGTCGAGACGACGTCCTGGCCCCGGCCCAGCTGACGCGCCGCGTCGACGGCAGCGCCGATCGGCTGCGTGATCTGCAGGGTCAGATAGTAGGCGATCGGCAACAACACTCCAACCAATCCGAGCGCGGAGAGACCAAGAGTGCGCCACAAGCTGTCCAAAGGGGCGTCGACAACAGCTGCTGGAATAAATGCGGCCGCGACCCAACCCGAGGCATTCGATCGATAATATCCGCGCACCACTTCGGCACCAGATAAATTCCGAATCCTAT
>JANOAW010000740.1:0-2354 GCA_031411355.1 Hyphomicrobiaceae bacterium
GAGCAGCTGGCGTACACCACACGTCGTCTCAACGACGCCGGCCTCGCCGCCACCGTCGACGTCCGCTTCTGTGACTAACGGGACGTCGCGGGTCGCTTCGACCGCATCGTGTCGATCGAAATGGTCGAAGCTGTCGGCGAGGCACATTGGCCGAGCTATTTCGGCGCGCTGCACGATCGTTTGACGCCGGGTGGCCGAGCCATTCTGCAGGCGATTACGATCCATCCCGATCGATTCGACGCGTATCGGCGCAAGGCCGATTTCATTCAGCGTTACATCTTCCCCGGCGGCATGTTGCCGACACCGGCCCGGATCGCCGACGAAGCGCGCGCCGCCGGCCTTTCCTGCGCGACGATTGCTACGTTCGGCGACAGTTATGTGCGCACGCTCGCTGCGTGGCGGGACCGTTTCGACGCGGCGTGGCCGGCGCTCGTACCGCTCGGTTTCGACGAACGCTTCCGGCGCATGTGGTATTATTATCTGGTCTATTGCGAGATCGGCTTCGAGCAAGGGGTGACCGACGTCGGGTTATTTCGGCTCGAACGCGCCTGAGACGCGGTGCAACGCTGCCGATCAATCTCCGCCCGGTGCGATTGCGACGCGATTGCGGTTGCGCCTGCGCCCGTCGCCTGCAAAACGTGCGGCCGACGCCACCTTTGCGAACCGAGCGACGATGACCTCCCAGACCGGCCTCAACCACCTCACCGCGACCGACGCAGCACGCCGCATTGCCGATCGCGACATCACGTCGACGGCGCTGGTCGAGGCCTGTCTGGCACGCATCGCCGAGCGCGACGGCGCTGTTAAGGCGTTCGTGCACCTCGACCCCGCGCATGCCCTGCAACAGGCGAAGGCCGCCGACGAGGCGACGCGCCAAGCCCGCGGTGTCGGCCTTCTTCACGGGGTGCCTGTCGCGATCAAGGACATCATCGACACAGCCGACATGCCGACGCAGCACGGCAGCCCCGTTTTCAAGGCGAACCGCCCCGAAGCCGACGCTGGCTGCGTCTCAGCGCTGCGCAAGGCTGGCGCCATCATCCTTGGCAAGACCGTGACCACCGAACTGGCGACGCTGACGCCTGATGTGACGCACAATCCACGCAACCTCGCCCACACGCCCGGCGGCTCGTCGTCCGGCTCGGCCGCAGCCGTCGCCGACGACATGGTGCCGCTGGCGCTCGGCACCCAGACCGGCGGCTCCGTGATCAGGCCCGGGTCGTTCTGTGGCATCTACGGTTTCAAACCGACCTACGGATTGATCCCGCGGACGGGCGTGCTCGATCAAGCCAGGACGCTCGACACCATCGGCGTCTATGCACGCAGTATCGAGGATCTGGCGCTCGTCACCGACGTCCTCGCGTTCCACGATGCGCGGGATACCGGAAGCCTCAACACCAGCCATGCAGGTCTGCGCTCGATCGCGATGCAGCCTTGGAAAGTGCGGCCCATGTTCGCGTTCGTGAAGACGAGCGCCTGGGACGAACACGCCGACGCTGCGACCAAGGATGCTTTCGGCGAGCTGATCGAAACGCTCGGCGATCAAGCGGAGGAAATCAGCATCGACGAGACGACGCGCACCGGTATCGCGGCCCATCGGATCGTCGGCGATGTCGAGTTGGCCACCCGCTACGGCCCGCTTCTGGACAAACATCCCGAGTTGATATCGCCGCGCCTCGCCAAGCAGATCGAGGCTGGTCGCAAGATCGGCGGCACGACGTATCTCGAAGCGCTCGACCAGCGCGAAAAGCAGTATCATGGCATCCGCCACCTGTTCATCGAGTACGGCACGATTCTCACGCTCGCGGCGCCGGGGCCGGCACCCAAGGGACTGGCTGCCACGGGTAATCCGATCTTTAATGGTTTTTGGACCTTCATGGGCACACCGGCAGTGACGTTGCCGTTGCTCGAAATCGACGGCCTGCCCGTCGGCGTGCAATTGATCGGCCCACGGCTCGACGATGGCCGTCTATTGCGCACGGCGCGCCTGTTGGTCGAGCAGCTGGCGACCATGTGAGCCGCGCAAGGCGCCGTATCAGCCACCATTTTGCCCGAGGTGTGGGCGAGATATCGGCGTCGCACGCCTCATCGAACACACCGCCTCGGATATCGGACCATGTGGACCACCAGATTTGTCATGCTGGTCGCGCTGATCGCGATGTCGGGCAAAGTCGGCGCCGAACCGCTGACTGACGTTCTGCGCACCATGGTCGCAGCACCGGCTGCAACCGATCAGTCCGACCTCGCGGCGCACCTCGAGACGTCCGGTCACTGGTCGTTCGCGAACCGTTCAGCCGAACGCTACATCGCGTCGGGTGCGGCAGAAGTTCAGCGCGCCATCGACACCCTGCACCATC
>JANOAW010000741.1:0-5944 GCA_031411355.1 Hyphomicrobiaceae bacterium
GCACCACTAGGAAAATGAGCAGTGACGTGCGCGCGGTCGATGCAATATCGGTCTTGGCATGCAACGTCAGTCTTAGACTGTCGACGTGACTTGCGTCTTGCGGTCGTGCCGCATCGGCGGCGTCATGGCGTTTCATTGAATTGGAGTTTCGGTCATGTTGGTGTCGGCGAACGAGACGACTGTGACGGTACACGGCTATTGCGAGCTGAAACCTGAAGCGATTGTCGGGCTGCTCGCGTCGGGGGACATTCGACGGATCAAAAGTGCGGCCGGTGATTTTATCATTGCGGCGCGGACGGGACCACAGATTCGTCTGATCAGCTCGACATATGGCTACACCAATTATTTCTATACTCTGGGCCCGAAAGGCTTTGGTCACGGCACAACCGTCGACGCCGCGCTTGTCGGCTCCGGTCATGACTTTCGCTGGAATATGCAGGCGGTGCTGGATCAGGTGTACATGGAGCACCAGCTCGATGGCGACACCCTCCATGCCGATGTCAAACGCATGTCGGCCGGCGCCGTCGTGACTTACGACGGCATGACGCTTGTCGAGGACACGCAGGATCTCGATGCAGTCCATGCAGCCGACATGACACCCGGTGATCCAGATCGTCTCGTTGATATTTTTTTTGCCGAGGTCATGCGATGGGCCGGCGATTGCAAGCCCGTTGTCTCGCTTTCTGGCGGATTCGATTCTCGGTTGATTCTTGCAGCCTTCCTTCATGCCGGATTGAAGCCCGATATCGTCATCATGGGCCACGAGAATGCAACGGATCGCCGCATCGCGAGCGCGATCGCCCAGGACCTTGGATTGGCGACCACGATCGTCGAACTTGACGGAAGTAGCTACGTGTCGGACGCAGCCGAGATTGCACGAGTGACCAACGGCTCGAAAACGGTCGACAATTGGCATACCTATATTTATCCCCGCCAAGCTCAGCTCGGGTCGCAGCACCGAATTTTCGTCGGTGCCAACGGTGAGCATGCGCGCACCCCGGGGCTGGACATGGGTATCGTGGCGCTTGCGGCCGATCTTGGTCCGTCACGCGTACTGACGCGCAAATACTGGGATCTGAAAAATCGTCGCCGGGATTATTTAACGGCGGACGACAAGGCATTTCTTGCGCCGGAATTCGCTCAGGCTCTTGCCGGCGCAATGCAAACCGTGCCCACGCGCTATGCGGATCTGTATCGCCAGCGCGGTATTTTGCAGCGCCTCGATCGATACTTCCTTCTCGGTAAGCGCCGATATTTTATCGCCAATGGCCTGGCTCTTTATGCTCGAACGGTCCAGTGGGTTTCGCCTTTCTTATCGAAAGAGTGGGTGGCAGGTGTCGAAAGATTGCCGAGACACTGGAAACTCGACAGCCGGTGGCATCGCTATGCCATCGGTAAACTTTGTCCGAAATTACTCGAATATCAGGAGCCAGGATACTTTTCGGAGATGTCACCGACACCTCGACGATTGTATTGGTGGGGAGCCGACGAAAATCCGGTCGTTCCCTACGTGGATTATAGCGTCCTGCTGCGCTCGCGGCCCATGGTGCAGCTGCTTCGAGATCATGCCGATGATTTGGCTGGTTTGGCGAACCCTGCCTGGGTGCGGCGCGTGGCCGATGATTTCGAGTCGGTCGGCAAGCGCCCGAAGCTCTTTGGCGTCCTGACGCCGCTGGCATTGTGGCGTCGCGAACTCCGCAATCGGGGTGTCGCCTGACGCAGCCCCGTGACGCCGTTATCTCTGCGGCGGCCGCGGGCCAGGTGTCGCACCCGGTACGAGACCAAGCGTCGGCTGCGACGCCGATGTTACGCCGGCCGCAGGCGCGACCACTGCCGCCGACGGTGTCCCTGTTGCGGCGTGTTGCGGCAGATCGAGACGTTCGCCGTTGGAGCAAACTCGCGTCGCCGATACATCCCCTCGCCGGCCGAGCCCCATCGGCTGTTCGACAGAAGGTCGCGGGGCGGCGAACATCTTGCGCCACGTGGCGACAAGACCCTTGGATTTCTCGCGCGCATCCTTGGGCGAGCTGCAGAAGATGTTCTGGTAGATGTCTTCGATCCAGATTCGGTCCGACGGCGTCGCATTCTCGACGGCCATTTTGATCAAGCCGAGAGCTTGCGCATGATCCTGTTTGACATATTTCCCGCGCGCCATCAGATCGGCGAACACAGCCTGCGCCCCCGGATGGCTCTCCTTGGAGAGTTTCTGCAGATAATGCAGTCCCGTCGGACGATCCTGATCGATCGGGATGAACATTTTGGCGAGCTCGAACTGCGCGTCCGGCTCGTTGAAGAACGTCGCAGCATGGCGCAGATATTCGACGGCGCGCTGCTCGTCAGGCTTGAGGGCGATTTCCGGCAGTCCGTCACGCACGTACAATGCGACCGCAGTCAACGCCTTGGCGACGAACGGCGCGCGCTTGAGGTCGTCCGGGTCGATGTCGGCGTTTTCGTCGGCGATCTTCTGGAAGAACATGTAGGCTTTGGCATGATCAGTCTGCGCGCCAGAATTGTCCGCCAACATCCGCCCGAGATAGAATTCAGCGAAAAAGCGCTGCTGCGGATCATTTTTGGCGATGACATATTCGAACGCCGGAATAGCGATGTCATAATAGCCGCCGCGATACGCGCCGAGCCCTTGCTCGAACGCGTCGCGGGTTGTTTTGTAGGCGAGATCACGCGCCTCGGCTGCCGGTAGAATCACCGACGTACGAGACGGCGCGGCCAACCGGTCGACGGCGATGCCGCCGCCGACGAAGGCGAGCACAAGCGCGATGCGCTTAGATGTCCGCGTAGCAAACACGTTCGGCCTTTCCACCAGCATGGGTGACCGCACCTTTGACGGCGGGTCCCACTTGGTCAGCGTACTTGCGCAAAGCGCCAGTTGTGTAGAGATTTTCGGGAGCTTTCCAGGCCTTCCGGCGCTTCTCGAGCTCCGCCTTGGTCAGCGCGACGTCGAGCGTGCCCTCGACGGCGTCAATGGAAATGACATCACCGTCTTTGAGCAGCGCAATGGGACCGCCGAGCGCCGCTTCCGGACCGACATGGCCGATGCAGAAACCGCGCGTACCACCAGAGAAACGGCCGTCGGTGATCAGCGCCACATCTTCGCCGAGACCGCGGCCGTAGAGGGCAGCAGTCGTCGACAGCATTTCACGCATGCCGGGGCCACCCTTGGGGCCCTCGTATCGGATGACGATGACTTCGCCGGCCTTGATGATGCCGGTTTCGACCGCCGCAAAGGCATCTTCCTCGCGGTTGAAGCACCGCGCAGGCCCCTTGAAGGTCAGCGTTTTCATTCCGGCCACCTTGACGATGGCCCCCTCGGGTGCCAGCGAGCCTCTCAGCCCGACGACACCGCCCGTCGGGGATATGGGGTTCGACACGGGATACACAACCCGCTGATTCGTATTGAACTTCACATCTTTGAGATTTTCTTTGATGGTCTTGCCCGTGACCGTGATGCAGTCGTCGTGCAACAAGCCACCGATCTGCAAAGCCTTGAGGATCTGTGGGATTCCGCCGATGTCGAACACGTCCTTGGCGACATACTGCCCGCCCGGTTTCAAGTCCGCGATGTAAGGCGTGCGCTTGAAGATCTCGGCGACGTCGAACAGATCGAACTCGATACCGCATTCGTGTGCCATGGCCGGCAGGTGCAAAGCGGCGTTGGTCGATCCGCCAGTGGCGGCCACGCACACGGCGGCATTTTCGAATGCCTTGCGTGTGGCGATCATGCGCGGACGAATGCCGTCGGCGAGCAGGTTCATGACAGCCTGTCCGCTCGCCTCAGCGTAACGGTCGCGCGACACATCTGGAGCAGGCGCGCCCGCCGACGACGGCAGTGCCAAACCGATGGCTTCCGATACCATGGCCATCGTGTTGGCTGTGAACTGGCCACCGCATGCGCCAGCGCTCGGGCATGCCGCCTCTTCCAGTTCTTTGAGATCGGCATCGCTCATTTTGCCTGCGGCGTGCATACCGACGGCTTCGAACACGTCGACGACCGTGACGTCGCGACCTTTGAAGCGGCCCGGCAAAATGGACCCGCCGTACATAAACACGCTCGGCACGTTCAGTCGGAGCATCGACATCATCACGCCCGGCAAACTCTTGTCGCAGCCGGCGAGTCCGACCATGGCATCGTAACAATGGCCGCGCATGGTCAATTCGATCGAGTCGGCGATCACCTCGCGCGACATGAGCGATGCTTTCATGCCCTGGTGGCCCATCGCGATGCCATCGGTGACCGTGATCGTGCAAAATTCACGCGGCGTGCCACCGCCGAGGTCAACACCGATTTTGGCGGCCTGGGCCTGCCGCATCAGCGCGATGTTGCACGGCGCCGCCTCATTCCATGTCGACACCACACCGACCAGCGGACGCGAGATCTGCTCGGCCGTCATGTTCATGGCGTAGTAGTATGAGCGATGCGGCGCGCGCGATGCGCCCTCGGTCACGTGTCGGCTTGGCAGTTTAGACTTGTCGAAACGTTTCGCAGCTGTTTTCGACGCCGCTTTGGCCGCACCTTTTGGTGGGCTCGTCGTGACTGTGATGTTCTTCGGGGTTTTAGCCATGGCGGATCTCGAGATGCGTGAGGGTAGGTGACAACAGCACATGCTCTCCAATCCCGCAGTCCCGCCGGAGCGGTGTGCGGTCAAAGGATGGGACATGGATGTTTCCCGGCAACACTCTTAAGCGTCGCCGCGCCGGCTCTCAACCGGCTTCCCTCGCGTACGTTGCCCCTCCCTCATATGTCGCCGCGCCAAACGCTGTGCGCGACGCCCCTAGGTCATCGGTCTCGTTTATGGCTCAAAGGTGGCGTCGATCCCGCAGTTCGTGGCTGGTTCGCAACACGCTCACAACACTCGTGATCGAGACGACTGATCGTGACACTGCAACGGAACGCGACACTGACATGCCATCTCCCAGACGGCGTCCGCCATCCGCGGTGCCCATCTCATGGCTCATGTCTAAAAGGCCAACGAGACCGGGTCACGGCGTGATGACGGCCGGATCGCGGCATTCGCCCTCGCGATATCCGACACCCCCGCGTCGCCACGCGTTACCCGTGCGAGAGGTGACGTGAACAATGTTTCCGCCAAAGATGCCAATGTGATCCGTGCGACTTTGAATGGTCGCGCATTTGCCCCGATGTCGTCACGATCGCAGCCGACAACGTGATCACAGTTTACTCGGGCATCGAAAGACGCGCCTCGCCTTCGCCACCGTCCTCACATTCACTCTGGCGAAGCATGGGCAGGTCGAGCGTTCCGAAGAGTTACCACCAACGGGTCCTCCCCCCGTTTGGTGGTGGGCGGCGGCTCCAGTCATAGCCAAGTCGGCTTGTCATGGAGCATATCGCCGCCCGAACCGACCCGTTGCCGGAAGTTGCGGCGCTCCCGCACCGCCACACACCTCCCTCCCCGACGCGAGGGTGTCGTACCTTCCGGCAACGGTCACTGTTCGAAACGTGCACTCTCAACCCAAGCACAACGCGCAGCTCGATTTGGGCAGCGCCAGCACACTCTCAGCCGAGGTTGAAAATCCGCGTCGGGTGCAGCTGACCTTTGTCGAGTTCGCCGAGCGCGATCAAAACCCCCTTGCACATGGCGTAGGCCATACCGCTGTCGATCGGAGCATCTCGCCCCCGGATGATCAGCGACTTGCCGCGCGCGAGAATTTGCGCGTCGGACGGCGTCACGACGAGGCCGATGATTTCTTCGAGCGCCGTTTCGACCGGCTCGAGATGTTTCGACACAGTGGCCAGATCGACCGGGCGCGGCGGTGGCCGGTCCTTCGGATCAGCATTCGGATCGCGCGGCGGAGGGGCGTCGGACGTGCCGTAAGCCGCCATACGCAAGGCATCCATGGTGACCGCGCGATCTTCGGTGAACGGCCCGACGCGCGTGCGGCGAAGGACCGTCACGTGCCCGAAACACCC
>JANOAW010000742.1:0-7125 GCA_031411355.1 Hyphomicrobiaceae bacterium
TCCCCGGCATGGACAAAAATCGGGCGTCAATTTCAAATGGCGGTGCGTGGTGGTGATGAATTGGGCGAAAAATTTAGGGGCGGCACATGCCTGCAACATGTACCGCCCCTGACCTGGTGGTCGAAAGCCGCCCCCAGACGCTGTGTCTGGAGCTGTGCGAAGCAATGTATCGCGCCAGCTGGCCAGGCACCGCATCTGCTCGCATCGGCGCTGCCGGCACGACGACGTTAATTCGCGTCCATTGACAGTTCGATTTTTCGTGACGTTGGCGGAATATCCATGGCAGACGCTTGTTGGTTCGCGACGGGATAGATCGGGGGAGCGCTGCCGGGCATGTTCGGTCCAGATACCAATTGGGCTCACGAGATCAAGGCGTTTCGACTTCGAAACAGCCTGAAACAGGGCGTTCTGGCCGAAATGGTGGGCGTCGAGACGGCGACCGTCAGCCGGTGGGAGCGCGGCCGTGACCGGCCGTCTCTCGGCTATCAGAAGATCCTGACCAAGCTGATCCTGCCCCCGCCCGCCATCGGCGCACTCGGTCTGCGCGACATCGTCGAGACAACCAGCGACATCGCCGTCTTGATGGACCGTGAGTTTCGCATCGTCGCGGCCTCGCCCGGACATCGCAAGCTGTTGCGCTATGATCTCTCAGATATCGCCGGCATGCGCTTTCCGATGTGGACGGATGCCATGTTCGCGACCATGGGTCCGATCGGCGGCCCGCGTGGCTGGTGGACCAACGGCGTCAGACGCATCGATTTCTCCATCGTGCGGCAACCGGGAGAGCGCGCCCGCAATCCCGCGCCGATCTATCAGCAGGTGTCGACCATGACCGTGCAGGACGGCATGGGTGACAGATATCGCTACGCCATCACCAAAACCATCCGGAAATCCGAATTCGTCGCCGGCGAACCGCGTATCGTCATGTTCTGAGCTGCACCGGCATCAGTCACGGGCATTTGTGTCCGTCGACGGATCATGAGCGACGCCGGTCGAAAGTGCGCAGATGCGCGACATGTGCGCGTAGGGGAGCATGAGCTTCTCGGTGCTGGTAGACTGCCTCGATGAGCATCGATTCGCACATCTCGGCGTTCTTGGACATGCTCGCATCGGAACGCGGTGCGAGCGACAACACGATCGATGCGTATCGGCGTGATCTCTCGGATCTCTCGGGTTATCTTGCTGCGGCCAACCTGGCGCTCGACGATGTCGAGACGGTGCATCTGGCCGCTTATACACGGCACCTCACCGACACGGGACTCGCCGCGACTTCTCGGGCCCGCAAGGTGTCCGCCATCCGTCAGCTGTTCAAATTTCTCGCAGCCGACGATCTGATCGACGACGACCCGGCCGCGCGCCTGGCTGGTCCGAAAACACAACGTGCGCTGCCGATGACGCTGTCGATCGCCGAAGTCGACCGATTGTTGACGACGTCGGAACGGGCGATCGAGGGCACTGTCGGGCGGGATCGCCTGCGAGCCGTACGGCTGCAGGCTCTTATCGAAGTGCTGTACGCCACCGGATTGCGGGCGAGCGAGGTGGTGACGTTGCCACGCTCGGTGCTGGCGGGCGATGGGCGCGTGCTCATGGTCAAAGGCAAAGGCGGGCGCGAGCGCATGGTGCCGCTGAACGGGGCGGCGCGCGCGGCGCTCGATCGACTGATCCAGTTGACCGACGAGGGCGGCGAGGGACTGTCGGCACAGATCGCGTCGCGTTGGCTGTTTCCGTCGCGCGGGGCCGAGGGGCATCTCACGCGTCAGCGGCTCGGCCAGCAACTCAAGGAACTGGCCGAAATGGCCGCTATCGATCCGCAACGCGTCAGCCCGCACGTGTTGCGCCACGCATTCGCAAGTCATCTGCTCGATCGGGGGGCGGATCTGCGATCGATCCAGCAGATGCTGGGTCACGCCAGTATTTCAACCACCGAGATCTACACACACGTGCTCGAAGAACGCTTGAAAGCGCTGGTGTTCGAGAAGCATCCGCTGGCGTCGCCGCGACCCGTGTGAGCGCGTCGGCGGTCAGGCGGCCGAGACCAAGACCTGCGGCCGGTCGTCTCCGCTCAAGGCGCCACGCGCCCGGGCTTCCAAGGCCGAAATGTCCGTCGAGCGCTTGCTGTCGCGACCGAGAGCACCGGCCGATTTGTCGCTCGCGTGCAGGATCGAAACGTCGGGTGCACTCATTTCGTTCAGCGCGCGCTTCAAGGCGTGAATGGCCGGCTCGATGCGGCCGGGTGCCGTCGGCAAGTGGCCGGCGGTCAGCACTTCGAATCGATATCCGTGGGCTGTGACTGTCATCGGCATGTGCGGCCTCCAGAAGCGTGAGCGAGCGGGGACGCGATACCAGTTCACTTCACGACACCGCGGCGAGGATGGCAACGCACAAGCATGAGCCGAGACACTGCGGCATTGGATAAGCCAGTTCGGCCACAGTCGGTTGTCCACATGTGTGATCAGGCGCATCGACGCGGCGACGGCGTAGGTGCCGCCGCTGCCTCACATCCGGAAAACGCCGAACTTGGTGTCCTCGACGGGCGCGTTGAGGCAGGCCGAGAACGCCAGGCCGAGCACGCGGCGGGTCTCGCGCGGTGTGATGATGCCATCATCCCATAGACGCGCGGTCGCGAAGTACGGATGGCCTTCGCGCTCGAACTGCTCGAGCAGCGGTTGCTTGAAAGCGGCTTCGTCGGCCGCGCTCCAGGCCTTGCCGTCGGCCTCGATGTTTTCGCGCCGCACGGTCGCGAGTACGCTCGCGGCCTGTGGTCCGCCCATGACTGAAATGCGCGCGTTCGGCCAGGTGAAGAGAAAGCGCGCGCCGTAGGCACGGCCACACATGGCGTAGTTGCCGGCGCCGTAACTGCCGCCGGTGATGACGGTGACTTTGGGCACGTTCGCGCATGCGACCGCCATGACCATCTTGGCGCCGTTGCGTGCGATGCCACCCGCTTCTGCCTCGCGTCCGACCATGAACCCGGTGATGTTCTGCAGGAACAGCAAGGGTATCTTGCGTTGACAGGCGAGTTCGACGAAGTGGGCGGCTTTCTGCGCCGTCTCGGAATAGAGTATGCCGTTGTTGGCGAGAATGGCGACTGGCAAGCCCTCGATGTGGGCAAATCCCGTGACCAATGTCGTTGCATAGTTGGCTTTGAACTCGTCCATCTCGGAGCCGTCGACGATGCGGGCGATGATCTCGCGCGCATCGTACTGCGTCATCAACGAGGTCGGCACGCAGCCATCGATCTCATCGCCATCGTAGGCCGGCAGGCGCGGCGCGCGCGTGACGATGTTCATGGGTTTGCGAGTGTTGAGATTGGCGACGATGTCGCGCGCGATGTCCAAGGCGTGGCGATCGTTGAGGGCATAATGGTCGGCGACGCCCGACAACCGGGTGTGCACATCCGCGCCGCCGAGGTCTTCGGCTGTCACCGTCTCTCCGGTGGCGGCCTTGACCAGCGGGGGGCCACCGAGAAAGATGGTGCCTTGTTTCCGCACGATGATGCTTTCGTCCGACATCGCCGGTACATAGGCGCCACCCGCCGTACAAGAGCCCATCACGACTGCGATCTGTGGAATGCCGGCTGAACTCATGCGCGCCTGATTGTAGAAGATACGGCCGAAATGCTCTTTGTCGGGAAACACGTCGATCTGGTTCGGCAGGTTGGCCCCGCCACTGTCGACGAGGTAGATGCAGGGCATACGATTTTCGGCGGCGATCTCCTGGGCGCGCAGATGTTTTTTGACGGTCATCGGAAAATAGGTGCCGCCTTTGATGGTCGCGTCGTTGGCGACGATCACGCATTCGCGGCCCGACACGCGCCCGATGCCCGTGATGATGCCGGCGCCGTGGATATCGCCGCTGTACAAGCCGTTGGCCGCGAGTTGCGAAAGCTCGAGAAACGGCGACCCCGGATCGAGGAGCGTCGAGACGCGATCGCGCGGCAGCAATTTACCGCGTGCAATATGGCGTTCGCGCAATTTTTCTGGCCCCCCGACGGCCGCTTCGGCGCGTCTGGCCTGCAGATCCGCGACGACCGCCGACATGGCCGCGGCATTGGCCCTGAATGCGTCCGATGCTGTGGCGACGGCTGACTTGATCTTGGGCATGGGGCATCCGAATGAAACGTCGTCTGCGGGGGTCTTAGCCTTCAACGCGGCGCCGGGGCAATCGCCGGAGCATCCGGCCGCGACGACGCGGACGCGTGAAAATGTCGTCGCGCCATGTTACGTAAACGTCAACTTCAACGAAGAGGTCCGACATGCCCTATACCGTCCCCGTCGACGACATGATGCACGTTCTGGAAACCGCGGCCGGCCTCGACCAGTTGATCGCCGACGGCACGATCACGACCGACAAAGACACCATCCGCGCGGTGATCGAGGAAGCCGGCAAATTCGGCGCCAATGTCCTCGAACCGCTCAACGGACCCGGCGACAAGGAGGGCTCCAAGCTGATCGATGGCGTGGTGCACACGCCGAAGGGTTGGAAGGAAGCCTACAAGGCTTTCGCCGACGGCGGCTGGACATCGCTGCCGTGCGGCCCCGAGCACGGCGGCCAAGGACTGCCGACCATGGTCGCGATGGCGGCCGCCGAGGTCTGGAATGCCACCAACATGGGCTTTGGTCTGTGTCCATTGCTGACCACCGGTGCCATCGATGCCATCGAAGCGCACGGCACGGACGAGCAGAAGCATACCTATCTGTCGAAGATGGTCTCGGGCGAGTGGACCGGCACCATGAACCTGACCGAGCCGCACGCCGGCTCCGATCTCGGGCATCTGCGGGCCAAGGCGGAAAAGCAAGCGGACGGTTCGTACAAGATCACGGGCACCAAGATCTTCATCACCTATGGCGACCATGAGATGACGGATAACATCGTCCACCTCGTGCTCGCGCGCCTGCCGGATGCGCCGGCCGGCACCAAGGGCATTTCGCTTTTCATCGTGCCCAAATATCTGGTTGGTGCCGATGGCTCGAAAGGCCCGCGCAACGACGTGATCTGTGCCGGCGTCGAACATAAGCTCGGCATTCATGCCTCCCCCACGTGCGTCATGAAATACGGCGAAAAGGGCGGCGCGACCGGATATCTCCTCGGCGAGGAGAACCGCGGTTTGAACGTCATGTTCATCATGATGAATGCGGCTCGCCTCGCCGTCGGCGTGCAAGGTGTTGCGATTGCCGATCGCGCGACGCAGCGAGCTGTTCAATACGCCAAGGATCGTCGGCAAGGCCAGACGGCGTCGAGTGGCAAAGGGCAGATGGGTGCGATCATCGAACATGCCGATATCCGCCGCACGCTGATGACCATGAAAGCGCTGACGCAGGCCGCGCGCGCCATCTGCATGGTGACGGCCAAGGAGATCGACGTCTCGCGTCTGGCCAAGGACCCGGCCGTGCGCAAGGCCGCGACCGACCGCGCAGCTCTGTTGACGCCACTCGCCAAAGCCTTCTCGACCGACATCGGCTGTGAGGTGGCGTCGATGGGCGTGCAAATCCACGGCGGCATGGGCTTCGTCGAGGAAACCGGTGCCGCGCAGTATTATCGTGATGCGCGCATTCTGCCGATTTACGAAGGCACCAACGGCATCCAGGCCATGGATCTCGTGGCGCGCAAGCTGACCCTGGACGGTGGTCGCGTGGTCGAGACCTTTATCGGCGAACTTTGGAAGACGGCGGAAGAGGTGCGCGCCTCCAACCGACCGGAGTTCGGTCGTATGGGTGAGCGACTGGGTGATGCCGTGACCGCACTCGCGGAAGCATCGCGTTGGATGGGCGGTCAATTGACCAGGAATCCCGAGGCTGCCATGGCCGGCGCGCAACCGTTCCTGCGCCTGTTCAGCCTGGCGGCCGGCGGCGCTTATCTGGCACGCGGTGCGCTTGCAGCCGTGCGTGGTTCGGGTAAACCCGAGCATGTCGCAGTTGCGCGGTTCTTCGCCGAGAATCTGCTGACGGCTGCGCCTGGTCTCAAGGACGTGGTCGTCGATGGCGCCGAATCGACGTTGGCTTTTGCCCTGACGGGATGACCGAATGACCCTCGACGACATCCGCACCGAACTGCGAACGTCTGAGACCGCCGTACCAGCTGCGGCCTTGCGCGCGGCCGTGGCCCACGCCGACGCGATGGCCACGGAAATCTACGCTCTCGCCGACAAATTCTGTCGCGGCGTTTATCTGCTGGCCGCGCAAGAAACCTACCTGTTCTATGGCTTGCACGTGCTGGCGGCGGTCAAGCATCGTGACCTGTATCCGTGCCTGATCAAGTTACTGCGCCAGCGCGAGGCCGACCTCGACGGACTGTTCCCGTATCACGGCTCGATCTCGATGGCGCAGTTGATGCTCACCGTGTGGGACGGCGACACCGACGCGCTGCTGCGCATGATCGAGCACGCGGACCTTGAGGATATCTCGCGTTGGGCTTTGTTCGACGTGCTGGCACGACTGACGTTCGATGGCGTTATTCCGCGTGAGCGCACGACCGCTTTCCTCAAGCGGTTCGAGAGTGCGCCGCTGGCCGACGACGACGACACGGTGTGGTATTCGTGGACGCAGGCGGTCACACGTCTCGGGTTGGCCGACCTCGAACCGGTCTTGCATCGTGTCTGGACAAAGCCGCCGTTTTCAAGTCACAGCCCCGTTGATTTCGCCGGCAGTATCGCGGAGTTACAGCACGCACTGGCACATCCTGGCGATGCCGCGGTCTTTGAAAGTGCTGATATCGCACCCGTGAGCGATCCCGGCGACGCGGTATTGTGGCTGACGCGGCGCGAGCAGACGATGGCCGCTTGGCTGGCCGAAGACGCAGCAACGCGGGGGCCAACCCTGGACGATCGTGACCCGGCCAAGGATTGCCGCCTAACGCCGGAAGAGCAGTATTGGCTCGAAGGCTTCCTGATGAGTGTGCATGTGCCCGACACGACATTGTCGTTCGAGGGCGTCGACGGGCTGTTCACGGCATTGATCATCGGGCCGGAGATGGTGCCACCCTCGGAATATCTGCCGGAGATCTGGGGCACGACGCCGAGTGACGGCCCTGGCGCCGGGCCGACGTGGGACAGCGCCGAGCAGGCGGAATGTGTACTCGGCCTGCTCATGAAGCATTGGAATGCGATCGCAGCGCGGCGCATGGCTG
>JANOAW010000743.1:0-2458 GCA_031411355.1 Hyphomicrobiaceae bacterium
CGTGGAACACCAGTTTGTCACTCGGCATGATGTCGAGCATGCGATCGGCGACGGGACGGGGGACAAAACCGCGATCGGCCGTTGGGCAATCCTGCGGCCAGCCACGTTCGAATTGCGGCCATAGACCGTGCAGGATGAAGGCGTACCGGCGGCCGCTGCGTGGGTTGCATTGCGGGTCATAGCCGGCGCGCGGGAGCGAGGCGCAATAGCTCGGGCTCCACGACAACGACAGGAGATAGTAATCGAATTGGCCGGGCTGAGTGATCGCCCGTGGGCGACCGGCCGCGTAGGGGTTTGGGCCACGTGGGAACGCACTTGGCGGCGCATCCGGCGCACGTTGTGCGACTGCGGGTGGCGTATACAGCATGGCACCGGCCAGCGCGGCGGCCGCAGCGGCCAGAAAACGTCGCGTCGTCATCGAAGTCCTCGCTCCCGCCGGAGTGGCGGTTGGTTACGCCGCCAACATAGCGTGTCAGCCGATATTCGCAAACGTGTCGGACGGCGGAAGAATTGCGCGCAGGCGAGCGATATGTGGCCGCGGTATCCTTGGCGCTGGCCGCAGAGACTGGCATGCACATGCAGCCGCTTCGGAAAGTTGCCATGCCCGCCTCATCGCCACGCCCGCTCCGCATCGCTGCCGCACAATATCCGTTGTCGCGTTTTTCAACCCTCGTTGACTATCGGGACAAGCTCGCCGATTGGGTCGGTCGAGCTGCCGCTGATGGGGCGCAGCTGGTCGTGTTTCCCGAGTATGGCGCCATGGAATATGCGGCGGTCGGTGGCGCCGCAGCCGACCTCGCTGCATCGCTCGATGCGGTGTCGGCGGCTTTGCCCGAGATGGATGCGGCGCATCGCGAACTCGCCAAGCGTTATGGTGTGCACATTCTCGCCGCCAGCGGACCGTGCCGACGTGCCGACCACAGTTATGTCAATCGCGCGCGTGTGTTCACCCCATCGGGCTCCGTCGGTATTCAGGACAAAATGATCATGACGCCGTTCGAGGTGACGTGGGGTATCGCCCCCGGCGAGCGGTTGCGCGTATTCGATACCGACATCGGCCGCATCGGCGTCGCCATCTGTTACGACAGTGAATTTCCTTTGCTGGTGCGCGCGCAAGCAGAAGCGGGTGCGGATATCATCCTCATTCCGTCCTGCACTGAGTTCGTCTCCGGTTTCCATCGGATCCGCACCGCAGCGCTCGCGCGCGCGCTCGAGAACGGCTGCGTCACCGTGCAATCGCCGACGGTCGGCTTGGCGCCCTGGTCACCGGCCGTCGATGTCAATGTCGGCTGTGCCGGCATTTTTGCGCCGTCCGAACGTGGTCTGTCTGAGACCGGCGTCATTGCGGACGGCACACTCGGCGAGGCTGCGTTGGTGACGGCGACAGTCGATCTGGCTCATTTCGAGCGTGTGCGGCGCAGTGGCGAAATGCGCAACAGTCGGGACTGGGCGCTGCAACCCGGCGCGACGCCACTCGGCACGCTGGTCGAGGTGGTGGACCTGCGGTGAGGATGCGCATTTGCATCGCGCAAGGTTCTGCCGGAAGGATCGTGGAGATCAGTGATTCGGTGGTCGGTGCGAGACAAGATGCAAGCGACGAAACAGAGTGACGATCAATTCCGGCTGGCTTTCGAGGCGGCAACGACGCGCCTCGTCGCCTGGGCCGAGCGGCATCGCGATTGTGCCGAAATCGCCGTCGAACGTGTCGGGCGGTTCTGGCGTCTGAGCGTCGTTCCGCACGCGGCCAACGCCTGCTCGGTCGAACTCATCCTGCACGAGACTACACAGACCTTCGACCTGCAGCTTGGCCCGGAGGCGTATGAAGGCCGAGCCGTGACCTCGTTCGACCTGTTCGAGGCGCTTCTGGATGCCGTGATCGCGGGACATGTCGTGACGCGCCATACCGGCAGCGCGTCGAGTGCTGCGCCGCTATCGGTCGAGACGATCGTGCAGCCGACGGATCGCATCGCCTGGATCGCGGAACGCTGGCTCGGCCCCCGGTCGATCGCGATGACGAGCGACACCGTTACGCGTGACCGGCACTGGGTGCCCTACAGGCGCCAGCGCGGCTGATCAGCGGACAGATGGATCGGCATAGCATTTGCGCATCTGAGCGCAGCGCTGCGAGCCGGAAAAGTGCATGCTGTCGCCGCGCGCCGGAGAAATGAACTTGCACACTTCATCGAGGCCGCTTTCGTCCAACCAGCCCTGCCTCTTTCCGCGTTGCACCGCGAAACAGTCGGCCGTTTCTTCGTCGGGGCCGCGGAACTGGTGGCCGCACTCATGCGCGTGGATCCACAACTTCACCGGGGTGGATACGCGCGCCAACAATTTCGGATTGAGGATCAAAAAGCCGGATAGCCATCCCTTCAAATGGCTTTCCGTCAAAGTTGGCGTAATAATTTTCCGCATTACCAAAACCATTCAGGGTTTTCCGCATGTGCAATTCAGATTCAAA
>JANOAW010000744.1:0-3724 GCA_031411355.1 Hyphomicrobiaceae bacterium
GCGCCGCTCACGGGGGCCGTCAAGAAAGCCTATCTCGACAGCCAGGGTATCTTCGGGGCCGATCTACCGAACGCGGATTTTGCCAAGAAACTCGCCACCCTGCCGTTGATGCACCAACCCGGTTCGAATTGGGAATACAGCCAGTCGACCGACGTGCTCGGGCGCGTGATCGAAGTGGTGTCGGGTCAATCTCTCTACCAGTTCATGAAACAGCGCATTCTCGATCCGCTCGGCATGAAGGACACCCAGTTCCACGTCGCCAACGAAGCTGATTTTCCGCGTATCGCCGAACCCTTCAAGGCCGACCGCCAATTCGGCGTCAACGCCTTCATGTCGGAGCCGCGCAAGGCTGTGAAATACGAATCCGGCGGCGGCGGCATGGTGTCGACGGCGTCTGACTACGCGCGCTTCTGCGAAATGCTGCTGGCCGGCGGCCAGTTCGAGGGCAAGCGATATCTCTCGCCGCAGACGATCGCGTTCATGACCGCCGATCACATGACAGGTATCGGCTTGGGATCGGCCTATCTGCCAGGCGAAGGCTATGGCTTTGGGCTCGGCTTTCAGGTCAGGCGTGACAACGGTCAATCGGTGTTGCCCGGTACGGCCGGCGACTACTCGTGGGGTGGCGCGGGCGGCACGGCGTTCTGGATCGACCCCAGACAACAGATGTACGTTATCTTGATGATGCAGTCGCCGAAGCATCGCGTGACCATGCGCAACAAGTTGCGCGGCCTTGTCTATGGGGCGATGGAGCAATAATCGGCCATCCGCGCTTTCGGCGCTGAACCGTCAGCCTGGCTCGCGCACGCGGCATGCATTGGCTGCGCTTGTCTGCGCGACCGGCCTGTGCTGCAAGCTCGGCCGGACGTTCACGATCGCGACATCAGAGACCACACCCATGAACCTGTCTTTCATGCTCAAGGAGCGAGCCGCCCAAGGGAAACCCGTGCGCATCGGCCAGGTGGGCGCCGGCAAGTTCGGCACCATGTTCCTGTCGCAGTTGCGCTGGACGCGCGGCATGCACCTGACCGCCATCGCCGACCTGCTGCCGGCGCGCGCGCTCGAGCGGCTGACGGGTGTGCAATGGCCGAAGGAACAGCTCGACGCCAAGTCGATTTCCGAGGCGATCAAAACGGGCAAAACCCACATCACCGACAACGCCATGTCGATGATCGAGCATCCAGAGATCGAAGTCATCATCGAGGCGACGGGTGATCCGGCGACCGGCATTCGCATCGCCTCGGCTGCGATCGCGGCTGGCAAGCACGTGGTCATGGTCAATGTCGAAGCCGACGCCCTGGCCGGCCCACTGCTCGCCAAGAAGGCGCGCGAAAAAGGCGTGGTTTATTCGCTCGCCTGGGGGGATCAGCCGGCACTCGTCGCCGAGCACGTCGATTGGGCACGTTCGTGCGGTTTTGAGGTCGTCTGCGCCGGCAAAGGCACGCGCTATCTGCCGACCTATCACCAATCAACGCCCGAGACCGTGTGGAGCATTCTCGACCAGTATCTGAAGATCCACGATCGCAGCCACATCAACCCCAAGATGTTCAACTCGTTCATCGACGGCACCAAGTCCGGCATCGAGATGACGGCCATCTGCAACGCGACCGGACTCGTCCCACAAAGCAACGGCTTGTCGTTCCCGCCCGCCTCGCGCTTCGAACATGCGGAAATCTGCAAGCCGAAAGCGGATGGCGGCGTGCTCGAAAAGGCCGGCGTGACCGAGGTGACGTCGTCGCTCTATCGCGACGGCAAAGATGTGCCCCACAATCTGGTCATGGGTACATATGTCGTGATCACAACGGAAAGTGCGTATGCGCGCAATTGTTTCGCTGAGTATTCGATGCTGCCCGACAAATCCGGCAAGTACGCCTCGTTGTACCGGCCGACGCACATGATCGGCCTCGAGCTCGGCGTGTCCGTGGCCAGCGCGGCGTGCCGCAAGGAGCCGACCGGATCGGCGTTCTGTTTCAACTCCGACGTGGTGGCGACGACCAAGAAGCCGATGAAAAAAGGCGAAACGCTTGACGGCGAAGGCGGATTTTGTGTTTGGGGCAAACAAACGCCCGCCGATGTTTCGGTGCAGCAGGGTTATCTGCCGCTCGGCCTCGCCCACAACATCAAACTCAAGGCGGACGTCGCGGAGGGCCAGTGCCTCAAGTGGTCCGATGTCGAAATCGACACGTCAGACGCCGCATACAAATTCCGTCGGGACATGGAAGCCGCATTCCCGAAACCGCAGGCGTTCTGAGGGGGTGGGGTGTCTGACCTCAAGTCGGACACCGGGGCCTTGCGGGTGTCTGACCTGAGGTCAGACACCGGGCCGGTCAAGCGACGTTGCGCTTTTCGAGCGCCGCAACCAGACGCTCTTTCCAGAGACTGGGAGCGCCGAGGGCATGAGCGAGCACGCGCGACCGGCGATAGTGGAACTGCGGGTCGGCCGCCCACGTGAAGCCGATGCCGCCATGGGTCTGCACGTTTTCCTGAGCCGCGAAGATATAGGCGTCGTTGGCAGCGACGCGGGCTGCGGCGGCCGCGACGGGCAGATCTGCGCCGCGCCCGGACAGCATCATGGCGCCGTAGTAAGCGTTCGACCGCGACAATTCCAACTTGATATACATGTCCGCGAGCTTGTGTTTGATCGCCTGCTGCGCTCCGATCGGCTTGCCGAAGGCATAGCGCTGCAGCGCATAGTCGCGGGCCATCCACATGGCCGCCTCCGCCCCGCCGGTCTGCTCGAAAGCCATGTAGACTGCTGCCGCGTCGTAGATTTCTGCCAGATGACGCCACCCATCACCGACTGTGCCGAGTGACTCAGCTTTAGCGCCGGCGAAGGTGATGCGGGCGTATTTGCGAGCGGGGTCGATGGTTTCGACGCGCTCGCGCATGACGCCTCCCTCCGTCAAATCGACGAGCGTCAAGGTCGTACCTGCAAGGACGACAGCGAGATGCGCCGCTTCCCCATCGGCAACAGGCAACTTGGTACCCGAGATCACGCCGGCAGCGTAAGTGGTTTTCAGCCGACCTTCGGTCGGCGCCTCCGTACCTTCCGCAACGGCGAGCGTGCCGATGATCGAACCCGCGGCGAGTTTGGGCAGCCACGCCTTTTTCTGCGCCTCGGAACCGAAGCGCAGGATGGCTTCCGTCGCGAGATAGACCGACGAAGAGACCGGCACAGGCGCACAGGCGCGGCCGATTTCTTCGGCAACGACGCAGACCTCGAGCGGACCAAGCCCCGAGCCGCCGTAGGCTTCCGGGATCGATGCGCCGAGGCATCCGAGATCGGCGAGCCCTTGCCAGACCTCGGCTGCATGCGTCTCAGGTCCATCGAGGACGCGGCGAACGACGCTCAAGGCGCATTTCTCCGTGAGAAAGCGCCGGACGCTTGCCCGAAATTCCTTTTGATCGTCCGAGAAATCGAAGTTCATCGCGGCGTGCCCCCGGTGTCGGTCGTGCCGCTATGCTAAGCGCGGATTACCGGGCGACGCCCAACGGTCTTCATGTGGCGATGAAAGACTATGACTATGCGACCGGCAGCGCGATTCTGAACTCGAGCCTGAGCTTCGATGAATTCGTCAACGGGATGAGAGCGGGCCTTATCGTTCTCAACGTCCACACCGACAAGTTCAACCCAGGCGAGATCAGCGGCGTGGTCGTTCCAGGCTAGTGGCGACGATGGCCCTTTCTCTTCCAGGGGAATGTTTGAAGCTGCGCACAAGGCTGG
>JANOAW010000745.1:0-5059 GCA_031411355.1 Hyphomicrobiaceae bacterium
CACGGCATGTACGACACGCGCATGCCGCACGGATCGTTTCTGCACTACTTCTGGGCCTGGCGAGCCCTTCTCGGCGGGTTGTTTGCGACGTTGGCCGCGCCCCTGCCCAAGGCACGGGTCTATCACACGATCTCGACCGGCTATGCAGGGGTGCTCGCGGCCCGTGCCGCGCGCGAGACGGGGCGCCCGATGTTGCTCACCGAGCATGGCATCTATACCAACGAGCGGCGCATCGAACTGCTGATGGCGGACTGGGTCGCTGATACCCTCGACAAGGGACACGACCTCGCCGACGACCGCACGGACCTGCGCGACTTGTGGATCGAGGCCTTCGAAGCCTACGCCCGGACCTGCTATGAGGGCGCGACGGAAGTCATCACGCTCTATGAAGACAATCAGCGCGTCCAGAAGGTGCTGGGAGCTAGCCCGGATCGATGCCGGGTCATCGCCAACGGCATCGCAGTCGAACGCTTTGCCGGCCTGTCTCGAGCGCCTGACGACGCCCGCCCGACGATGGCTCTGATCGGCCGTGTCGTGCCCATCAAGGACGTCAAGACTTACATCCGCGCCGCGCACGTGCTGCGCCGACGCATGCCGGATTTGCGCGCCTATATCCTTGGGCCGCTCGACGAAGACCCGGGATACGTCGCCGAGTGCCGGGAGCTGGTCGATAGTTTGTCGCTCGATGGCTGTATCGAGTTCACCGGTCAAGTGAACATTACTGATTATCTCGATCAGGTCCATGTCGTGGCACTGACGAGCCTCAGTGAAAGCCAACCTCTGACATTGCTCGAGGCGGGCGCTGCCGGAATTCCGTTCGTGTCGAGCAACGTCGGATCGTGCCGCGAGATCATCGAGGGCCGCTCAGACGAACAGCCGGCACTTGGCCAAGGCGGCTTCATCACGCCTGTGGTCGCCCCCGAAGCGACGGCCGACGCAGTCGAAAAACTGTTACGCGATCCGGACCTGCGTCGACGATTTGGCGACACCCTGCGCGCGCGCGTCAACCAATTCTACCGGTCCGAACAAGCCGCCTCCGCATATCGCCAACTCTATGCCCATTATTGCGCAACGGATTGACTGCGGCGGCATCGAAAGTCGTGTGCCCATTAAATGCGCGTCGACTTCAACAACGCCGCTTCCCTCGCAAGCAGTTTCGGTGGACAAGCGACGTGGTGCCATTGAGCATCGCCGTACCGATCCTGGGGGATGGATGCAGCTTCTCGAACGCCTCTCCGCGTGGATTTTCGGCCTTGCGTTTTTGGGATTGGCTCTCGCCGTTGCGGTTGAGACCATCATGCGCAAAGTGTTCAATCGCTCCCTGCAGGGTGTCGACGAACTCGGCGGCTATGTACTGGCGGTCGGTGCAGCCTTGTCGTTCGCGATCGCGCTGCGCCAGCGCACTCACATCCGCATCGACGTCGTTCACGAACGCTTGCCAAAGCCGCTGCGTGTGCTTTTGAATGTGTTGGCATTGCCGGCCCTCACACTTTGTGCGGCGGCAATCATGTACATGGCGTGGTTCGCCCTCGGTGAGACGATCCAGTTCAACGCCACGGCACAGACACCGTGGGCGACGCCGCTGCGCTATCCGCAGACGGCGTGGGTCATGGCGCTCGGCATCTTTCTGCTGTTCGCGCTCGTCGAGACCGGAGTCATGCTGGCGGCACTTCTGACCGGCCGCTTCACCCACATCGATCACCGCTACAGCCCGCGCGGCGCCAAGGAGGAGCTTGATGAGGAACTGGCGGATCTGAAGGCCCGCGGGATCGTGACGACCGACGGCACCACCAACGGTCGGAGCGGATCATGAGTATGATTTCGGTTGGTATCACCGGCTTTTTGATCATGGTCGGGCTGATGCTGCTCGGCCTGCCGATCGGCGCCGTCATGCTGCTGCTTGGGCTCGTCGGCGGCATGATGGCGTTCGGCCTCGCCTTCTTCCAATCGGCGGCGTCGGTCGTCTGGGGAGTGCTGAGCGACAACAATCTGACGTCGATTCCGCTGTTCGTGCTGCTCGGCGAATTGCTGCTCCGGTCCGGCATGGCCGATCGGATGTACACGGTGTTCGCCGCCTGGCTCGGGCGTCTGCCGGGCGGCTTACTGCACACCAACATCGGCTGTTGCGCGCTGTTCGCGGCGACGTCGGGATCGTCGGTTGCGACGGCCGCCACCATCGGCACGGTTGCGTTACCGTCGCTGAAGAAGAACGGCTATCCGATGTCGGACAGCCTCGGCTCGCTCGCGGCCGGCGGCACTCTCGGTATCATGATCCCGCCGTCGATCAACTTCATCATCTACGGCTCGATGACCAATACGTCGGTCGGCAAATTGTTCATCGCCGGTATCATTCCGGGCCTCGCGCTCGCGGGACTGTTCATGGTGTGGATCTTCATCAGCCACTCGCTGCGCAAACAGAAAGTCGCCGTCATCGACGTGCCGTGGGCCGAACGCGTGCGCCTGCTGCGCTATCTGTTCGAGCCTCTGGTCGTGTTCGGCGTGGTCATGGGCACGCTTTACGGCGGCATCGCCACGGCGACGGAAAGTGCCGCACTCGGCCTCGTGATCGCGCTGGTGTTCGTGGTCGCGCAGGGCAAACTCGACGTCGCGTTGCTGGAAAACTGTTTCGTGTCGTCGGCCAAGACCACGGGCATGATCCTGCTCATCGTGGTCGGCGCGTTCGTGCTCAATCTGGCGCTCAGTCTGACGGGCATCGGCGAAGCGCTGACCAAATGGGTGACCGGATTCGGTCTCGCCCGTGTGCAATTGCTGCTGTTGTTGATCGTCTTCTATCTCGTCCTCGGCATGTTCATGGACACGCTGTCGATGATGGTTGCGACCATTCCCCTGGCCTATCCCGTCGTCTCTGCGGCGGGCGTCGATCCGGTCTGGTTCGGCGTCTTCATCGTGCTGATGTGCGAGTTGGGGCTCATCACACCGCCGGTCGGCATGAACCTGTTCGTCGTCCAAGGCATTCGACCTGACAACGGACCCGTCGCCGACGTCATACGTGGCGCCTTGCCGTACGCAGCCATCATGATCTTGTTTGCGGTCCTGTTGATCGCTTTTCCTGCGATCGCGACCTGGTTGCCGACCGCCATGCGAGGTTGAGCGCCATCCACTGAACGAAGAGCCCTCAGCGCTTCATGTGAATCGATGCCGCGGCGGAGGGGGGCTCGAAGTGGCGCAGGCGCAGCGCATTGGCGATGACACTGACGCTCGACAGGGCCATCGCAGCGCCCGCCAGGATGGGCGACATCACGATGCCGAAGCTGGGATACAAGGCACCGGCTGCGACGGGCAGCAGCACGATGTTGTAGGCGAACGCCCAGAACAAATTCTGGCGCACGTTGGTGACGGTCGCCTGTGACACCGCGATCGCATCGACGACGTGGGCGAGATTGCCCGACATCAGCACCACATCGGCACTCTCGATGGCGATATCGGTGCCATTGCCGACGGCCACGCCGACGTCGGCCTGAGCAAGTGCCGGCGCGTCGTTGATGCCATCGCCAACGAAGGCGACCAAGCCGGATTGCTGCAGTTTCTGCACGTGCACGGCTTTGTCGGTCGGCGACACGTCGGCGATCACCTCATCGATGCCGAGCCCGGCTGCGATGGCGCGGGCCGTGCGCTCGTCATCGCCGCTGATCATCACGATGCGCAGTCCTCGCGCGCGCAAGTCGGCGATGGCGCCGAGGGTCGTCGGTTTGACCGCGTCCGACACCGCGAGCACGGCCACCGCGGTACCGTCGATTGCGGCGAAGAATGCCGTTTTGCCGGCATTGGCGAAGGCTTGGGCGGTTGCGGCGAACGGTGCGATGTCGATGCCCTCATCGAGCAGATGACGCCGTGACCCGACGACCACGCGTCGCCCGTCGACGACGGCTGCGACGCCGCGGCCTGCTGTCGCTGCGAAGTTTTCGGCCGCTGGGATGGTCAGGCCGCGCGCCCGTGCTGCGTCGATGATAGCGCTCGCCAGCGGATGCTCGGACTGGCGTTCGACCGCGGCGGCGCACCTCAAAACGTCGGCTTCGTCAATCCCGTCCGCCACCGCCACGTCGTTCAAGGCGGGGCGACCGAGAGTCAAGGTGCCGGTTTTGTCGAACGCGACGATGGCGACGCCACGCAAGGTTTCGAGCGCGGCGCCGCGCCGAAACAAGATGCCCGCCTCCGCGGCTTTGCCGCTCGCGACCATGATCGATGTCGGCGTTGCGAGCCCCATCGCGCATGGGCAGGCAACGATCAGCACGGTGACCGCGGCGACCAGCGCGTTGATCGAGGCGGGGCTCGGTCCGATTGCCCACCATACGGCGAATGTCAGGGCTGAGATGGCCATAACGACCGGTACGAACACGTTCGTGACGCGGTCGACCAACGTCTGGATCGGCAACTTCGCGCCTTGCGCGGCTTCGACGGTGCGCACGATCTGAGCCAGAAGCGTATCCGCACCGACCCGGGTCGCCCGAAACACGAATGCGCCGGTCTTGTTGACAGTACCCGCGACGACGGTCGAGCCGACGCTCTTGCGCTGCGGCATGGGCTCGCCGGTGATCATGGCTTCGTCGACGAACGACGCGCCGTCGGTGATCGTACCGTCGACCGGGATGCGTTCGCCCGGTCGCACGCGCACCAGATCGCCGTTGCGCACAGCCTCGATCGCCACATCGACGTCAGCGCCGTCGCGGACGAGGCGCGCCGATTTCGCCGCGAGGCCGAGTAGCTTGCGGATACTGTCCCCGGTTCGGCCTTTGGCACGCGCCTCCAGCCATCGGCCGGTCAAAATCAACGTCACGACGACGGCGGCCGTGTCGAAATACGTGTGTGGCACCGGCAGGCGATGCGGGGCGAAGGTCGCGATCACCGATATGGCGTACGCACACGACGTGCCGAGCGCGACCAGTGAGTTCATGTCCGGCGATCCACGTCTCAGAGCAGCAAAGCCCTTGCGGTAGAGTTCCAGACCAGGGCCGAAGTGACGTGAATTGGGGTCAGACACCAATTACCACCGCTAATGGGGGTCAGACACCAATTTGCATTTGTAATTGGTGTCTGACCC
>JANOAW010000746.1:0-1813 GCA_031411355.1 Hyphomicrobiaceae bacterium
CTCCAGGGCCTTGGTGATCAGTTGCATGCCATCCCAGCCGCCCACGGCCATGAAGTTGGGGCGGAACTTGTGCATGGCCTGGAAGTCGGCGACGAACTTCTTGTTGGCCGCGCTCGGATGCGCGGCCGAGTAGTGGTGCGCGGTGACGATGCCCAGCGCCACGTCGCCGATCTCGGCGAGCTGGTCGTCGTCGGTGATCTCGCCGCTGCCGATGAGCCGCACGCCCAGCTTGTCCAGACCACGCTCGGCAAACTGCTTCATGAACTGCGCACCCTGGCCCGACGGCAGGAAGACGAACAGCGCGTCAGGCTTGTTGTCGCGCACCTTCTGCAGTACGGGCGCGAAGTCGGGGCTGCGCAGTGGTGTGCGCAGCTTCTCGAGCACGCTGCCGCCGTTCAACGTGACGCGGTCGGCGTAGAACTTCTCGGCGTCGATGCCGGGGCCGTAGTCGGCGACCAGCGTCATCACCTTCTTGATGCCATTCTTGTTCGACCACTCGGCCATGCCCACCGCCACCTGAGGCAGCGTCACGCTGGTGCGGGTGACGAAGGGCGAGGCCTCGGTGATGCTCGAGGTGCCGGCGGCCATCACCACCAGCGGCGTCTTGCTCTGCGTGGCGATCGGCGCGGCAGCCAGCGCGCAGGGCGTGAGGCCGAAGCCGGCGATCACCGAGACCTTGTCGTTGACGACCAACTCCTGCGCCAGGCGGCGCGTCGTGTCGGGCACGCCGGCATCGTCCTTGACGATGACCTCGTATTTCCTGCCCGCCACCTTGCCGCCGTTCTGTGCCATGAAGAGCTTGACCGCGGCATCGATCTGGCGGCCGGTTGAGGCCTGTGGGCCGGTCATCGGAAGAATCACGCCGATCTTCACGCTGTCGGTTTGCGCTTGCGCGCGCCCGGCGACGAGCACGGCCGCGAGGGCGGCAAGGTGGTCTCTGCGACGCATCATCGATGTCTCCTGCATGGTTGTTGGAGGGGGCTGAGGAATTGTGGCGCGCGCGGTGCCGGCGCGGGCATCACGTTTTCTCGCTGGATTTCTTGCTACACGTCAGGCCGCCAGGCCGAGTCGATGACGATGCCGCCGCCGGCCACACGCGACACGCAGGCGCACAGGCGGTCGTTGCGTGCCTGCTCCTCGCGCGTCATGAAAACGTCGCGGTGGTCGAGCGTGCCGTGCACTTCGAGCACGTCGACGCAGCACAGCCCGCACTCGCCGCGCAGGCAGTCGGCCAGGCAGGCCACACCGTGCTCGGCCAGTGCGTCGAGCAGCGAGCGGTCGGCGCCGACGGTGAACTTCAGATCGTGGCGCGGAAGCGTGACCCAGAACGGCTCGGCGTCGGCATGACCGCTGGTGCCGAAGGTCTCGAAGCGCAGGCGCTGCGGCGGTCGGCCGGCTGCGGTCCAAGCATCGCGCAGCGCTTCGAGCAGGCGCACCGGGCCGCAGGCCAGCGCCTGCGCATCGGCGGGCAATTGGGCGATGCGCGCGCCGACGTCCAGCCGCTGGCCGCGCGAGCCGGCGTGGGTGGCGAGGCGCTCGCCGAGGGCATCGCGCAGCGTGTCGGCAAAGACGAGGTCGCGTTCGTCGCGCACCGCGTAGTCCATGCGGATGTCGTGCGCGGCCAGGGTCAGCGCATGGCCGACGAGCGGCGTGATGCCGATGCCGCCGGCGACGATCCACGTCGTGCGGCGGCCCGGTGGCAATTCGAAGTGGTTCGCCGGTGCCTGCGCTGCGATGCGGTCGCCCGCGGCCAGGTCGCGCATGAACAGCGACCCGCCGCGGCTCGCGGCCACGCCCTTGACCGCGATGCGCC
>JANOAW010000747.1:0-2238 GCA_031411355.1 Hyphomicrobiaceae bacterium
CGTCGGCGAGAAACTGCGGATTGAAGGACCCCGCCTCGTCGAAAAGCCGACATTGCTGGTGATGCACGGCGGCCCGGGCTTCGATCATGCGCGCATGCGGCCCGACTTCGATCATTTCGCGGACATTGCACAAGTTGTATATATCGACCACCGCGGCAACGGTCGCAGCCAGCCGAGCTTCACAAACACCTGGACGCTCGATTGCTGGGGCCGCGATGTAAAGGCATTCTGTGATGCCCTTGGAATCGAGAAGCCGATCGTGTGCGGCCAGAGCTTCGGCGGCATGGTGGCGCAATCATATCTTGCCCGCTATCCCGACCACGCCGCGGGCGTGATCATCTCGTCGAGCGCCGCACGCATGGATTTCCCGGCGACGTTCGCTGCCTTCGAGCGCAAAGGCGGTATCGAGGCGCGCCAGATCGCCGAACGCTTCTGGGCCAATCTCGCGGACGAGGATCTCGCCGATTACGTGCGCGTGTGCCTGCCACTGTACAGCACGAGGCCGGCTGCCGACCCCGATCAGAAATTCCGCTCGATCACGAACGTCGAGGTGATGCGCCATTTCTCGGCCGCCGGCGGCGAGATCCACCGCATGGATCTGCGTCCGGGGTTGGCCGCCGCGGCGGTCCCGGTCTTGGTGATCGGTGGACGTGAAGATCCGATCACGCCGCCGAGCCTTTCTGAAGACATCGCGGCGCACCTGCCGAAAGGCCGGGTCGAACTGGCCCTGTTCGACGACTGCGGCCACGGCGCCTTCCGCGATGCGCCGGATCGCGTGTGGCCGCTCGTGCGGCAATGGATGGCCGCGCTGCGTTGACCATTGGCCAGTGCGCCGAACAGTCTCGTGCGCCGACAAGGCTTTACGTCGGCGCGTTGCCGAGCAGGCGCGGCAGTGCAGCCAGGCTCTCGACGACGTGCTGGGGTTCACCGCCCTCGGGCGCTGGGGCGAGGCGATGGATGCGCGTCGCGCGCCACGCTGGCCGATCCACAAGCACGGTCGTCCACCCCATGGCGTTCGGTGCAACGAAATCCTTGGCCGGATTGTCGCCGATGTAGACGAAATGGTCGGACCGCCCTTTCCGCTGCGTCGTCTCGACGATCTCGAAAGCACGCCGATGCGGCTTGTGCATCTCGCCTTTGGGCGCCAGCGCGCCCGTCAACACGATCTTGGCAAAGTGCGCATCAAGGCCCAATGCCGACACTTTCGACGCCTGTGTCCGTGGATTGCCATCCGTGATCAAGGCGAGCGAGTGGCCGGCCCAATGGTCGAGGGCTGCTGCAGCGTCATCGAACAGCACCAGCGATGGCGTGTGGTCGGCATAGGCTTTGAGCGCCGCCCGCAGATGCACGCAGCCGAAATCGGCGATCTGTTCGGAGAGGGCGATTTTGAAGGCAGCGCCGAGATAGCCTTGGTCGAGAAGTTGGCACAATCGCTCGGCGATGCCTCGTGCGCCATGTTGCTTTTCAGCCCAAGCGCCGACCGCCGCGAAACCACCGAGCGCATATTGCCGCTCGGGATACAAGGTGTCGTCGAGATCGAAGACGACGTGCGTGGTCATGCTTACTCTTTCTGGCACGCGGGGCAGAAGAACGTCGAGCGGTTCGACTGCACGATGCGTTGAATGGTGGCCGTGCAGCCGGAGGTGCGGCACGCCTCGCCTTCCCGACCATAGACCGCGAAGGCATGCTGGAAGTAGCCGAGACTGCCGTCGGTCCGTTGGTAGTCGCGCAACGTCGATCCACCAGCCCCGATGGCCTCCGACAGAACGTCGCGGATGTGTGGGACCAGACGCTCGGCACCGCGTCGTGGCTTGCCGGCCAGTGTTGCAATCCTGGAGGCGGGCTTGGTCGGGGAAAGGCGCGAACGGTACAGTGTCTCGCAGACGTAAATGTTGCCGAGACCGCAGACGATGCGCTGATCCATCAGGAATGCTTTCAGATCCGCGCGCTTGCCGACGGCTGCAGCAGCCACGAACTCGGGCGTCAGTGCTGGCCCAAGAGGTTCGATGCCGATGTCGCGGATGAGGGGATGGGATGCGATGTCGGCGCTCTGGGTCAATTCCATGAAACCAAACCGCCGGGCATCGTTGTATGTCACGATGACGCCTGCATCGGTCTGGAACACGACGTGATCATGCTTTAGCTCGCCGCCGGCCGCGTGGGTGAAGTCGCCTGGAGTCGCTGCCGTCTCATGTGCCGTGATGGTGAAACGACCGGTCATGCCGAGGTGCATGATCA
>JANOAW010000748.1:0-4827 GCA_031411355.1 Hyphomicrobiaceae bacterium
TCGAAATAGGCGACGATACGTTCATCGATGGCGACTTCGACCGGTGACATCATCGCGACACCGCCGACGGAGATGTCGACGAGTTTGCACGGATACTCTTGCCTGTTCTCGCGCATGAAGCGGCCGAGCAAGGTCACTGCCACGCGCTTGTGGCGGCGGCGGTCGGGCGCGATCTTCGACAGCAGACCGGCCGCGCGCCGCGCGAAAACAGGCTGAGCACTTTGCCGATACGGCTGTACGAGCGACATGGAGGCACCTTGGCGATGTTCTTGGGGGCGCTGGCCCCTTTCGGTTTCGCGCCTCGGTTCGTCACCGCATGCGCGACAGCGTTCGATGGATCATGCCGCCAAGGCCTTTACGGAAGCTTTAACGTCGCCCGAAAAACGGGACACTCGCTTCAAAGGCCACAATCACAGATGCCGAGTTCGGGCACCGCGCACGCGTCGACGACCGGCAGATCGCAGCTGCTGCAACTTGAAGCATCGGTCCGACGCTGTTTTTTTGCGTCGGCAGTTTCGGCGTGACGCGGCCCTGCGTGGGCGACAGCCATCGCGGAGCGTGCCGCGACGAGCGTTGCATACGAGCGGCGGCAGGCGGCGAAGCGGCGCTGCAACATATCGAACGCGGTAAAGAATCCGTACCGCGAAAACACGCGGCGTCCGAACTCCGAGCAACTCCAGCCGTTCTTGTCGGCCCGGTGCGCGCACCGAAAACCTTTATACGGCGAAACGAAGCGCTGATAAAATCGAATGCCGGCCACTGCCAGCGGGCTCACAACCATCGTCGACACGAGACACACCTCCATGGTCGAAGGAGTAGACCGCGCCGCCATGGCGGAGTTCGGTCGCTATTGTGGCGATCCTCAGTCGCAAAGTCGGAAACTCACCGGCGGATCTGTTGCGCGTAATCGTCAGGCGCACTCCAGTCGTCGACGAGATCCATGAATTCCTTGCGGCCGTCGACGTGCGTGATCGAGATGCCGCCCCATTTGCGTTCGACCTCCTCGTAGTGCACCTCCGGATCGTAAGCGGTTTCGGAAAGCTTGAGTTCGTCCGCATTCAGGCGACCGATCGAGCCGAGCAGCGTGAACGACGTCACGATGACTTCGCGGCGGGTGACGACCTGCTGTACTTCAGCGTTGAGCAGTTCCTGTTGCGCGTTGAGCACGTCGAGCAACGTCCGCTGGCCGACCTTTTCTTCCTCGCGCGTGCCCTCGAGCGCGATGCGGGCGGCATCGACTGCGGATTTGTCGGACTGCAACTGTGAGCGCGCCGCCTGCAGCCGCGACCACGCCGTAACCGCGAGTGCCTCGGTTTCCTTGCGCGCCTGCTCGATTTCCTGCAGGCGGGCAACATGCTGGTGTTTGGCCGCCCGCACTCGTGCCTGGGTCTCGCCGCCTTCGTAGAGCGGCATGCTCAGGCGGCCGGTCAACGACGCCGTATCCTGCTCGGCGATGTTGCGCGAGGGATTGAAGCGCTGGCCGTAGTTGGCCTCGACCTTCACCTCGGGCAACAGTTCGCCCCAGATCCGATCGACGGCATGACGAGACGAGCGCTCACGATACAAGGCTGAGACGACGTTGGGATGTTCGCGTTCAGCGATCCGGGTCACGTCTTCGAGGTTGATGGGCAGCAGTTTTGTTGGCGGCTTCGGTTCCGACAAGGCATGCGGCGGGCGGCCGATGACACGCTCGTAGACGGCACGGCTGGTACGCAGATTGGCTTTGGCCGCATCGAGATCAGACAGCGCCCGCGCGCGACGGGCTTGAGCCTGGGCGACATCGGTGCGGGTGACTTCGCGCACCGCGCGGCGCGCTTCGGCTGCCTGCAGATCTTGCGTCAGTACCGAGACGTTGTTCTCGCGCAGCCGCACCAGCGCCTGATCACGCAACACGTCGGCATACGCCGTGACGGCCGCGAGCAGGATCTGCTGCTCGACGTTGCGCAAATTTTCGCGGCCCGACCTGACGTCCGCCTCCGCTTGGCGCACGGTATTTGTGGTCCGATAGCCGGAAAAAACCGATTGCTCCGCGGTGACACTGTATCCCCACGCTTGTCCGGTGCCATCGCCGATCGAAGCGGGGTTGGTGTGAATCATCTGCCGGCCGGTATCGGCATTGACGGTCGCTCTCGGTCGAAAGCCGCTCTTGGCTTGCGGCACGCTCTCATCGGTAGCGCGCAGCCGCGCCCGCTCGGCGTCGAGTTGGGGATTGGAGGCATAGGCGAGGGCCAGCGCCTCGCGCAGAGTTTCGGCCGACGCTGGCACGTGCAACACGACGGCCACCAGGGCAACGCCGAGCGTCGCTCCGAATGTGCCTTTCGCCCTCACGTGGCTCCGACGCCGCATCGCTCATCCCCCGCGGACACTTCGGCCCGCTTTGGTCGGAGTAGGCGGTGAGTCGGTTAGCGAGAGGTTAAGCCGTCGATCGCAACACTGGCGGCTGCGTTGTGTTGGCCCCATGCAGCTCACGCCTTATCGGACTCCACGCAAACAACCGCTTAGCGCCGCCCGAACAAACGCTCGATATCGGCGAGTTTCAACTCCACGTAAGTCGGCCTGCCGTGGTTGCACTGGCCCGAATGTGGCGTCGCCTCCATCTCGCGCAACAAGGCGTTCATTTCCTCAGGTGTCAGTCGCCGGCCCGCGCGCACGGACCCGTGGCACGCCATGGTCGCCGCGACGGCTTCGAGGCGATTTTTGAGTGCCGCGCGTGTCTCGTCAGCTAGAATTTCCGCGGCCAGATCCTTGACCAGGCTCTTCACGTCGGCGCGGCCGAGGAGGGCCGGAGTTTCGCGAACGGCGACGGCATCGCGCCCGAACGCCTCCAACACCAGGCCGAGTTCGGCGAGTTCGTGCGCGGCATCGTCGAGGGCTGCAACCTCATCGGGATCGAGTGCCACGATCTCAGGGATCAACAAGCCCTGCCGCGCAATGCCTCCGTTCGCCAACGCAGTCTTCATGCGCTCATAAACCAGTCGCTCGTGCGCCGCGTGTTGATCGACGATGATGACCGCGTCGTCGGTCTGGGCAATGATGTATGTCGCATGCAGCTGCGCGCGTGCCGCACCGAGTGGGCGGCGTGTCAGCTCGGGAGCGGCCGTGTCGGTTGCGGCGCGGGCCGACGGCGCCAGCAAAGCCTCCAAGGGCGCATGATACTGTTCCGCAAGTCCAGGCGTCACGTAGCGCGCCGTCGCCTGTGGATATGTGACCGGCGCTCTGGCGGAGACCTGGGATGGCGGTTGTGCACTGCCGCCATCGTGTGAACCATGTGTCAGCGCGCCTGCCAGCACATCCATCGTCCTTTGCCCCCCGAATGCCGAGGCACGATGGCCGGCGTCCTCGAGCGCATGGCGCAGCGCATTGATCATCAGGCTACGCACGGCACCGGCCTCGCGAAACCGCACCTCCGCCTTTGCCGGGTGTACGTTGACGTCGACGGCACGCGGATCAAGCGCCAGAAACAGTGCAAAAATGGGATGCCGCCCCTTCGGCACCAGATCGCCGTATGCCGCCCTGACTGCACCGAGCAACAACTTGTCGCGCACCGGTCGACCGTTGACGAACAGGAATTGCAGTGCCGCGTCGTTGCGATGCAACGTCGGCAATGCCGCGAATCCAGTCAGCGTCAGGCTCTCCTTGCTGCGTTCGATCCGCAGCGCGTCGTCGATGAACTCGCGGCCCATGATACGGCCGAGCCGGGCCAGATGGCCTTCGGGCGAGGCGCTGGTGCGCGGCAGCGACAGCGGCGCGCGTTCACCAGTCGAGAGTTCGAACCCGATTTCGGGATGCGCCATGGCGAGGCGCTTGACGACGTCACCGATGGCTTGGGTCTCCGAGCGCTCGGACTTGAGGAACTTCAACCGCGCCGGCGTCGCTGAAAACAACTCTCGAACTTCGACGATGGTGCCCGTGTTCAGGCCCGCTGGAGCGACCGATTTTTTCGCGCCGCGATCAACGGTCAGGGCATGGCCGGACGTAGCCCCACGAGGCCGCGACTGCAGTGTCAGGTGCGCGATGGAGCCGATCGACGGCAGCGCTTCGCCGCGAAATCCGAGCGTGCGGATGTCGAATAGGTCATCTTCGAGCAACTTCGATGTCGCGTGCCGCTCGACGGCGAGTTCGAGGTCGTCGGCACTCATGCCACAGCCGTCGTCGACGACCCTCAGCAGCGACAATCCACCGGCGACGGCGACCACCTCGATCTGGCGGCTGCCGGCATCGATGGCGTTCTCGACCAGTTCCTTGATCACCGACGCCGGCCGCTCGATCACTTCGCCAGCTGCGATGCGATTGACGGTCTCAGCGGACAGTTGGCGGATCGGCATGCCTCAGCTTGCCTCCCGGATCGTGGCGAAAAAGCTGGTTCCACGCATGCAAGTTTCGATCAACCCTCGCCAGAGGCGGCGCTGAGATATCCACACTCCCGGCCGGGCAAGGCCATTTCGCGGCCCGCGGCATCGGAGCCGAGGCGTTGTCGGGTCGCGCGTCAACGGTCAGCGCTGAATCATGCCGGTTCCCCAGCGGCGGTGCAAAAAACGCTCCCATGGAGAAAACAACACTTTGTCGGCGAGTAGTCCGATCACGACGATCACCAGCATGATGCCGATGACCTGATCCATGGCGCTCAATTCGCGCCCATAGTGCAACAAGTGGCCAAGCCCGAACCCGGTCAGGATCGTCACGTAGATTTCAGCTGCCATGAGCGAGCGCCAGGCGAAGGCCCAGCCCTGTTTCATGCCACTGATGAGGAACGGCAGCGACGCCGGAATGATCACGCGCGTCCACTGGTGGAAGCCCTCAGATCCCATTGTCCGCGCGGCCCGGGCA
>JANOAW010000749.1:0-1753 GCA_031411355.1 Hyphomicrobiaceae bacterium
ATCAAGGCGACCGGCCGCATGCCGGACGAGCGCACGATCCCGCTCGATGGAATCAAGGGCGGGCAGGCCGGCTTCCCCGCCGTGCCCACGGAGCAACGCGTTGAACTTGCACGGCAGTTGTCGACCATCTTCGTGATGGACATGCTGCTCGGCCAATGGGACCGTTTCTGGAACAATCTCGAGGCGTCGGGCGATCGCAATGGCCGCCTCAAGCTCATTGCTCGTGACAACGGCGGGGCGACACTCGACGACTGGGAACAGCATGCTGACTACAACCGCTTCGTCTCGCGCTTCGACCGCGACCTGATCGCGGGGTTGACCGCGCTGAATGCCTTCCTAAAGGGACAGGCGAACGAGTTCGTTGGCTATAAAAACATCGACGATTGGAAGAAAGCCGTCGGCTTTCGCGCACCGTCAAGCTTCGAGGTGTTCTCGACGAAACTCTCGCAACTGGTCGACAAACGCATCCCCGCACTCGCCAAACAGCACGGCGACAAGATGTTCTTTCCCGCGAAGTCGGCCGAGATCGAACGCCTCGACGCCATCGACACGGGAGATCACGACTGACGAGCTGGCGCGCCTCAGTCAATCAGGACAGTATCATGTGGACGTGGCTTCACGGTCTCCTCGGTGCGTCACTCGCGCTCTTGTTCGCTGTAACGGGCGCCGCTGCGCAGTCGATCTACCCCGTCGATCGCGCCGAAATTCTCGCTGGCGCGCGCTTTGACTTCAAGGTCGAGTTCCCGAATGTGCCACCTGTGGCGGTGGTGTCGGTCACGATTAACGGTCGACCGCCCGTGGAGATCTTCGGTGCGCCGGCGCAGTTCGTCGTCAACGAAGACGGTTGGGGGCGATCGGCGTTGTGGGTGCGCAATGTCGAACTGAAGACTGCGGGCCGCTATGTCATATCAGCGACGGGCGGCGGTGGTTCGGCCAGCGCCACGTGGGAGGTGTTTGAGACAAAGCCACGCGTCACGAAAAACCTTATCCTATTCATCGGCGACGGGATGTCGGTCGCCCACCGCACTGCGGCACGCATGCTGTCGAAAGGTATCGAGAACGGCCGCTATGGCGGACAGCTCGCCATGGACGAGATGGCGAGCATGGCTCTCGTCTCGACGTCGGGCATCGAATCCATCGTGCCCGACAGCGCCAATACGATGAGCGCGTACACGACAGGCCACAAGACCTGCGGCAGCGCCATGGGGGTCTACTGCGCCGGCAACAAGTCGCCGCTCGATCATCCGCGCGTGGAAACAATCGCCTCGCTCGCCAAGCGCCGACACGGCATGGCTGTCGGCATCGTGACGACGACGGAAGTCGTCGATGCCACACCCGGTGCCATGGTCGCGCACACCGCGAGCCGCCAGACGCGCAATGACATTGCTGCAATGCTCTTTGAAGCGCAGCCCGAGATTCTATTCGGCGGCGGGCGCGCGTTCTTCCAGCCGAAATCCGTTGCGGGCTCGAAACGCACCGACACGACGGATCTCGTGGCCAAGTTCCAGGAGCGCGGATATCGATATGCCACGACGGCAACCGAGCTTGCGGCAATCAGCAGCGATCCGAAGGCCGAACGCATCCTCGGCCTCTTCCATCCCTCGAACATCGACGGTGTGCTCGACCGCCGCGTGACGAAGCAGGGAACCGTGTCAACTTATCCAGACCAGCCCGACCTCACCGACATGTTGCGGGTCGCGCTCCACACCCTATCCCGCCGACCCGAGGGCTTCGTGCTCATGGTCGAATCTGG
>JANOAW010000750.1:0-1840 GCA_031411355.1 Hyphomicrobiaceae bacterium
GCGCTCGGTTGGTGCGCCCTCGTCATCGCCACCAAATTCTTCATGACGGATGCGTGCCGACAATTTCTGCTGCAACCCCGCAATGACGTGCACGTCGAGACGTGGCGCCGCCGCATCGTCTTTCTCGAACTCGTCTCGGGAATGAGTTGGGCCGGTATGGCGATGGTGGCGGCGACGACGGCGGATACGGCAAGCCACGTGTTTGTGCTCGCAGCCTTGATCGTGCTGCTGGCCATCCGCATGACCTTCGCCCACACGGTGATGTCCGCCCTCTACGCCGGCACCATTCCGATGACGGTGGCGGTGTTCTTGCGTCTCGCCTTGCAGATGGACCTCTTCTATATCGCCATGGGCTTCATGGCGCTGGGACTGCAGGTGTATTTCGTCGTCCTCGCCAAGGACCTCTACGTCACCGCCGTGAACCTGCTCGTGTCGCGTGCCGAGACCGACGACCTGATCTTCGATCGCGAGCAGGAGCGCGAAATCGCCGACGAAGCGCGCCATCGGGCGGAGGCGGCCAACGTCGCCAAGTCTCGCTTTCTCGCCACCATGAGCCACGAGCTGCGCACGCCGCTGAACGCCATCCTCGGTTTCTCCGAAGTCATGCGGGAAGAGTTGATGGGCCCGATGGAGAACCGGCAATACAAAGAGTATGTGGGCAACATCCACGACAGCGGCCGCCATCTGTTGCACCTCATCAACGAAATCCTCGACCTCTCGCGCATCGAAGCCGGGCGGTACGAACTACACGAGGAAGCCGTGCGCTTAGCCGACATGGTCGACGACTGTCGCCGTCTGTTGAAACTCAAAGCCGACGGCAAGGGCCTGACGATCGATCAGGACATCGCCCCGGATCTGCCGCAGCTTTGGGTCGACGAACACGCGGTGCGCCAGATCGTGCTGAACCTGCTGTCCAACGCCGTGAAGTTCACGCCGCGCGGTGGTCGCATCACCTTGATCGTGGCACCGGCCGCCGACGGTGGCCAGACACTCGTGGTACGCGACAACGGACCCGGCATCCCAAAACACGAAATTCCCAAAGTGCTGCAAGCCTTCGGACAGGGATCGTTGGCTCACGAAACCGCCGAAGGCGGCACCGGCCTCGGCCTGCCCATCGTCCAGAACCTCGTGAGCCTGCACGGGGGCACGTTCGATCTGCAATCGGAACTGCGCAAAGGCACGCAGGTGAGCGTACACTTCCCGCCCGCGCGCGTGCTCCAAGCCATGCGGCCACTGCAAAAGCTCGGCGACGAGAAGCACCGCAAGTCGATTCCGTGGCTGATCCGCAAAGCCGTGCCGACGAGCGGGGCTGGCGCAGGCCAAATCCGCACCGCGCGCCAGCCGCGCCTTTGAAGCCGGCCGGCGCCGCACCCATTATCCCGCGAGCTTGGTCGCCTCGCTCTGGCGCTCGCGCCTCTTGCGCTCGTTGGGATCGAGCCAGCGCTTGCGCAGGCGGATGGTTTTCGGCGTGATCTCGACCAATTCGTCGTCCTGGATGTAGCTCATGGCGCGCTCGAGTGTGAGGCGCATGGGCGGCGTGAGAATGGTGTTCTCGTCTTTGCCGGAGGCGCGCACGTTGGTCAGTTTCTTGCCTTCGACGACGTTGACGACCAGGTCGTTGTCACGGCTGTGCTGGCCGATGATCATGCCCTCATAGACGCGCACCTGCGCATCGATCAGCATGGGTCCGCGCTCCTGCAACTTGAACAGCGAGTAAGCGGTCGAGTCGCCAACGCCGTTGGAGATCATCACGCCGGTCGGGCGGCCCGGAATATCGCCCTTGAACGGTGCGTAGCTGTGGAACAGGCGGTTCATGACCGCCGTCCCGCGGCTGTCGGTC
>JANOAW010000751.1:0-2183 GCA_031411355.1 Hyphomicrobiaceae bacterium
CCAGCTTCAACACCCAACGAACCCTGCAGGGTCGAGGCACTGCCGGTGCCGTCGATCGTCGGGAAACCCGTGGCGCGCTTGATAGAGTCGAACATCGTGATCGACCCGCCGGCCGTACCGGTGATGAAGTAAGCTCCACTCAGCATCGTCGCATAACCGTCGAAATCGACGATCTTTACGTCCGAACGGAACGCGCCATTCGTGCCGCCTTGGCTGTATCCAGCCGACACGCCGACGAGAGTATTGCCGGTCGCTTTATCGAGGCCGCCACGAACACCACCGATCGCCGACTTGTACGCCGGGGTAAGTCCGTGAGCATCAACAGTGTTGAACGAGCCGATGGCCGAAGCCCACATACCGTTCTGACGGTCGTATTGCCCGCGCGCCCAGCCCTGAGCACGGTCGAAAATGTCGTCCATCGCATTGGAACGGCCACGAACAGCGACCTCACCCATCGGCGCGACGTTGCCTGCGCCGATCTCGGGATTGAGCAGCAGGAGCGCATAAAGCGCTATCAAACGATGCCCGGCGGCGGTCGGATGAACGCCGTCCCAGAACAAGAATGTATCTTGCACCGCTGTCCCGCCGGTGATGCACGCGGTCGTGGCGATGCAGGAACGCGTCACGTCTTTGAAACCGAACGCCGCCGCATTGGTGCGAATGATGTTAAAGACCGAAGCCGCATCCATCTGCACGATATTTGTGTTCGGATTTAACCGAGCGGTTGCGGCCAGCCCCGATGCCAGGGCTTGATTGAAGATGGCGGTCGCAGCCGAGGCGGCGGCCGACGCCGCCGGATTGGTATTGAAATCGGGCGCAGAACCGATGTCCGGCAGGTTCGCGACCAGGATCCGACCAGCCCCCCTGGCGGAGATTTGACCGACCATCGCGTTGATGTCGGTCGCGGCGGACACGGATGTCGCTTGGATGCCAGCCGGCGTCGCACCTACGCCAGCGGATTGGAAATATTGGAAAATATTGTTGGCCCCGCCCAAAACGGTCACCGTGTCTTTGGCACTGTACGTGCCACCGAGCGCCTGGAACGTCTGCAATTGCGCCGGCATGCCCGGAATTGGCCCGTTGAGATTCGGAGCCGTGTCGGTCCGCGCACCACCAAACGCCAGATTGACGTTGCCGCTGACATTGCCTGTGACGAACGGCTGGTTCATCGAACCGCCCGAAAGCAGTTCGACCCATGTTTGACCGTTCGAAAACCGCCCGTTGAAATACGGCGCAGGCGGACTGCCGGTCAGTGCTTTCAAGTTGCCATTGTCCGAGAGGCTGTCACCGAATGAGATGATGCGACCTCCTGTCGGAAGGGTCGCCTGTTGGGCCGAAACCGCGATTGGCAACGCAACGACGACACTGGCCGCCAATGCGGCGCGTCTAAATTGATTGATCACACACACCCCCACCTCACACAGAGCTTAAGAACGCCTGAAAAATGCGCATCGGACAAGTTGCTGTGACTACGGAGCAGTCGGTTTTGTTCGCCTCCGTGTCACCAATGTCACACGTCGCGGTTGCTCAATGGCGATGACGGCTATGCAAAGCGGCCGTGCGATGTCTGGCAAAGACAGCGGCCCGAGGCTACATTGACATCTCCGTCCGCACATCGGACGCGCCCAGCCACCAAGAGCTCATGCAGCCCGAAAACAATCGCCGCATCATCGCTGACGCAGCCGACAGCTATCGCATTCTGCCGGGCTGTACCGATGTAGGTCTCGTCATTCTGTGTGATCACGCCGACAACGTCTTTCCGGACGGATACGGCACGCTTGGACTGCCGTCGAACCAGCTTCAGCGCCATATCGCCTACGACATTGGCGCACGCGCGATCACAGAGCGTCTGTCGTCACGCCTCGACGCTCCCGCCGTACTGACGCGCTATTCGCGCCTGCTCATCGATCCGAACCGCGGCCCGGACGATCCGACCCTGGTCATGCGCCTGTCTGATGGCGCCATCATTCCCGGCAACGCAAACATCGATGCAGCTGAGCGCGACACGCGAACCCGCCTATACTATCGGCCCTATCACGACGCCATCGACCGCGTGATTGCCGCCTGCTCCGCGACCGGCAAACATCCGGTGATCCTGTCGATACATTCTTTCACCGAGAGCTGGAAAGGTGTTCCCCGACCTTGGCATGTCGGCGTCTTATGGGATCGCGATCCTCGCGTGG
>JANOAW010000752.1:0-3945 GCA_031411355.1 Hyphomicrobiaceae bacterium
CAGGAAGGGCATGTCGTCATTGAGAATCTCGACGACCGTTGCGCCGCTGACGGATGCTCGAATGCGCAATTTGTGTCGCCCGACGGGTTTGTCGGCTATGAAAGCCAGGGTTTCACGGATATCGGCTGCGATTTTGTCGGGGGCGGTCGCGGTGTCGGGGTCGGTGTGCAGATACAGGATCTCGGCTAGCCGGATCGCATCGGGAGCTCCCGCGAGCGCTTGTATCAGAGGCTTCAGCAGATCCTGGCTCGTGCCGTCGGTGTCGCGTGCCATCGAAGATCTCCACGGGTGGTCGTCCCTCGCGCGGCGTCCCGCGCCCGAGATATGACCATGCGGTTGACCCTATAGCCGAGACCTGGAACGGTCGAGAGATGGAACCTCAGTGTATCCACGTTTCAATGCCGATGGAGAACGAAGCATGAGCAAGGCTGACAAATCGACGGTGCTGGACCTGCCCATGCAGGCGACGCTGCCGCCCGACCTGCAGGCATACTTCGACAAATGCGTCGAGAAACTCGGCTTTGTGCCAAACGTCTTGCGCGCCTATGCCTTCGACGCTGGCAAGTTGAAGGCGTTCATCGCGCTGGTCGACGATCTGATGCTTGGCGACAGTGGCCTCGACAAGACAGAGCGCGAGATGATCGCGGTGGCGGTGTCGGCCGTCAATCATTGCCATTATTGCTTGACGGCGCACGGCGCAGCTCTGCGCTTGCGCGCAAAGAATGCCGAATTGGGCGAGGTCATCGCACAGAACTATCGCGCAGCCGATCTCTCGGCGCGCCAGCTCGCCATGCTCGACTTCGCCGTCAAGCTCACCGAAAGCCCGGCCAAAATCATGGAGGCCGATCGGCAGGCCTTACGCGCGGTCGGCTTTTCGGATCGTGATATCTGGGACATTGCGGCGGTGGCGTCATTCTACAACATGTCGAACCGCATGGCGGCTGCCACCGACATGAAACCGAATAGAGAATATCATTATCAAGGGCGCGACAAACGTTGAGGCTGTGACGGTTCCCGCTCTCTTTCGCGTTGGCCGGCGGCCAGAAATTCGCGACGTCGCCTCGAGGCCAGGAGATTTGACCATGCCCCTCGTGAAGCTTTCGGTTCCAACCCACGTGAACGACGCCAAAATCCGAGCGCTTGCGGACGCTGTCCACATGGCTCTCGTCGAAACCTGCGACGTGCCGCGGGCCGATCGGTTTCAACTCGTCACCCGGTACGACGCAACGCATCGCAGCATCGACCCGACGTTTCCTGATCTGGTGCGCTCGGATGATGCGTCGATTGTCGAAATTGTATTGCGGCGCGGCCGCACGGACGATCAGAAACGGGCTCTCTACAGGCTGATTGTCGAGCGCGCCGCCGTCGGCGGCTGGCGCGCCGACGACATCATGACCGCCCTGACCGAGAACACCTTGGTCGACTGGTCGTTCGGCGGCGGCAGCGCAGTATGCGCGCGGCTGACAGGATGCTGCGGGTCAAGCGTCGACGACCTGAAAACCTTGCCAATAGGGATCACGGTCGTCGACGAAGATGGTGTTGTAGCCGGTGAGGCGCGCCCAGCCTTCGATGCTCGGATAAATCGCGTCGATACCGCCGACTTTCGTGCGGCCTTCGATGCGGCCGACGAATTGGGAGCCGATGATGCTTTCGTGGACGAAGCGATCACCGGCCACCAGTTTGCCGAGGGCCGCCCATTGCGCCATGCGCGCGCTGGTGCCGGTGCCACACGGTGAGCGATCGATGGCCTTGTCGCCGTAGAAAACCGCGTTGCGCGCGGTCGATCCGGCGTGCCGTGGTGCGCCCGTGAACATGACGTGAGACAGGCCTTTGATATCGGGCGTTTCGGGATGGCGGAAGTCGAATGCTGTGCTGAAGGCGCGACGGATTTTGGGGCTCCAGTTCAAGACATCGCTCGGTTGGATGTGCTCGAGGCCTTTGAAGGCGTCCTGCGGGTCGACGATGGCATAGAAGTTACCGCCATACGCGACGTCGATCGTCAGTCGTCCGAGGCCGGGAACGTCGGCTGCGATCGCCCTCGAATGCAGGAACGAGGCGACGTTGGTGATGCGCACATTTTTCACGAACGGCCCGTCCATCTCGTAGGTCGCCGTGACGACGCCTGCGGGCGCGTCGAGCTTCAGCACGCCCGGCGTTTTTGGATGCACCAGTCCACGTTCGATCGCCATGGTCACGGTGCCGATGGTGCCGTGCCCGCACATCGGCAGGCAGCCCGAGGTCTCGATGAAGAGAATGCCGACATCACAGTCGTCGCGGGTCGGCGGCATCAGGATCGAGCCGGACATCATGTCGTGCCCGCGCGGTTCGAACATCAGCGCCGTCCTGATCCAGTCGAATTCGGCGAGGAAATGCGCGCGCTTCTCGATCATGGTCCGGCCCGACAACGCAGGCGCACCACCGGCAACCAGGCGCACGGGATTACCGCACGTGTGACCGTCGATGCAGAAGAACGTATGTGTGGCCATTGGTGTCGCTCGATCGAAGGATGATTCGCGCCACCTCGACCACGGCTCGACGACGGCCGCAAGTCGGTGCGCTGATTCCGATTTCAGGTCCGTTTCAGATCGCGCTCCAGAATCACTCCCGGATGTGGCGCCTCGCACCGTGACGCCGGACCGTTCCACGCCTTGCCCTCGGCCAAGCACGCTTCGATCCGGCCGAGCCGATGAAACTGCCAAGCCATCAGGCCGACCAGCGCACTAGCGACAACGCCCATGATCACCAGACGCGCGCGGCTCATGACGGCCCGCCGAACCGGTCGCGCCAACTCGGCAGGGCGCGTTCGAAGGGCAGCGCGGTGGCCTCGAAAACGCCGCGGGCGATGGCCCGAGCCAGGCAATCGCCGGCGGCCATGCCGATTTCGGTCAGATGGGCCGCATGGGTCATGGGCTTCGTCAGGGTGGCGACGGCAATGACGGTGTCGCCGTCCATGGGCGCGTGGGCTGGGCGGACGGCGCGCGCCAGGCCATCGTCGGCCATGTGGGCTAAACGTTTTGCCTCGGCCTTGGTCATGACGGCATCCGTCGCGACCAGGGCGATGGTTGTCGAGGGAGGTCCGCCACCTTTCATGCGCAAGCGAAGGTCGTCGGCTGAGAAGTGCTGGGGCAGGCCACGGCCGCCGAATTCAGTGCCGACCTCGTAGGGTGCGGCCCAGAAATGAGCGCTATCACCGACGGTGGTCGTGCCGACGGCGTTGACGACCACGATTGCCGCGACGCGAAATCCGGACGCCGTGACGACGCTCGCCGAGCCGACACCACCCTTCAAGGTCGCCGTCGTGACGCCGTAGCCGCCCCCGACCGAACCAAGGCTGAAATCGCCCGCGCGCGCTGCGTCCGTCGCCTGCCAGCCGAGGTCCCAATACGGAGGTTTGCGGCCCCAGCTTTTGTCGCCGCCGTTCAAGAGATCGAACGTGATCGCCTGCACCGCGATCGGCACGTTGACCGAGCCGATCCTGAACCCGACGCCACGCGCGCGCAGATTGTTGACGACGCCGCCGGCCGCATCCAGCCCGAATAGCGATCCACCCGACAGCACGACCGCGTCGATGGCTTGCCGGGTCATCTCGGGTTCGAGCAAGGCGGTGTCGCGCGATCCGGGAGCGCCACCGCGCGTCACGCCGGAGGCGACATTGTCGGTCTCGATCAGCACGACCGTCACGCCCGTCGCGACCCGTTCGTCGTGGGCGTGACCGACCTTCAAGCCAGGAATGTCGGTAAGCAAATTGAGGGTCATCGATCGATCGGGCCGGTCATGGGAGAGCCAACGGACGTTATCTGAGGCACACCCGCCATGCAACGCGACGGCGTGACCCTATTATCTCAGTCTAGGGCCTGTCGTCAGTTGAGCCAGAGCAAAACGCACACCAGCATGACCGCTGCAAGAAATGTATTTGCCAGCTTGTCGTAACGCGTTGCGATCGCG
>JANOAW010000753.1:0-5010 GCA_031411355.1 Hyphomicrobiaceae bacterium
TGACGATTTGCGAGCCAGGCGGAAAACTGTTGCGCACGGATCGTGTTGCGTGTGTATCAATGGTCCCCTACCTGTCCGGCCAGTCTGCTGCGAATCGCAGCGGGAACCCATAGGAGCGGCCGATGTTCGACGCCAAAAGCCTGATCGAAATGATGATGAAGGGGGCGGCCGGGCAAGCTCCGCAGGCGTCGGGTCAATCAGCCGCCGGCGGTCTCGGTGGTCTTGGCGACCTGCTCGGCAAACTCGGTGGTGCAGCGCCCGGCAAGGGCGGCGGCCTCGCCGACATTCTCGGTCAGCTCGCAGGCGGCGCTCAAGGCGGCCAGCCGCGCAGCGCGGCATCGACCCAATCCAATGCCGCACCCGACGGTGGCGGCCTCGGTGATCTGCTGAAGCAGCTCGGCGGCGGCGGTGGTGCGCAATCCCCTCAGGCGGGAGCACAGGGCGCCGGTCTCGGTGGCGGCCTCGAAGACATGTTGCGCAAGTTGCAAGGCCAGATCGGTGGCGCTGGCCAGGGCGGTCAAGCGGGCCAAGGTGGCGGCGGGTTGATGGATATTCTCGGCTCCATCCTCGGCCAGGCCACAAGCGGCGTGAAGGAGGGTGCGCAACGCGTCGACGACGCGACCGGCGCCTCGGCCCGCATGAAACAGGCCACCGGCCACGCACCGGGCGACGTCATGGAGCAGCTCAAGGAACTGGTTCGCCAAAATCAAGTTGGCGCGGCTGCCGCCGCTGGTGGCCTCGGAGCTGTGGTGCTCGGCACCAAGACCGGCCGTTCGATGGCCGGCAAAGCCGCTAAACTCGGTGGCTTGGCGCTCATCGGTGGCCTCGCCTACAAGGCGCTGCAGAACTATCAGGCCGGCAAACCGCTGATTTCCGGCGCAAGCGACGTCACCACGGCACCGGTCGGCTCCGGCTTCGAGCCTCAGGCCGTCACGCAGCAATCGGCGTTGCTCTATATCCGCGGCATGATCGCTGCGGCGGCGGCCGACGGACGCGTCGACCAGGGCGAGCAAACCAAACTGATGGGGGCTTTGCAGCAGGTCGGCATCAATGCCGAAGCCGAGGAGTTCCTGGCCAACGAGTTGAACTCTCCCGCGACAGTCGAGCAGCTTGCGGCACAGTGCACGACGCAGGAAGAGGCTGTGCAGTTGTTCACCGCGGCCCGCCTCGCCGTCGACCTCGACGAGCAGAGCGAGCACGATTTCCTGGTCAATCTCGCGACCGCACTCGGTCTCGATGGCAAGTTGGTCGCCCACATCGACGCCAGCGCGCGTGCGTGATCGTTGCGGCGGCGCCACCTCGCTGACGCCGCCGCAATCTTTGCCGATGGACCACAGATGATCCCGACCAGCCCCGACAAGCGCCGCTCGGCATACCGCCCCGACCTTGCAGCCGAATATCTGCGCGGCACGGTCTCAGCGCCCCGTTTCGTCGAGGGCGACCGTCGTCGCGTGACCGCCGCACATGTGGCCATGCGCGCGCGGCCCGATTTCGACTGCGGGCTCGAAACCGAACTCCTGTTCGGTGAGTCCGTCACCGTCTACGACGAAACTGACGGTTGGGCCTGGGTGCAGGCCGAGCGCGATCGGTATGTCGGCTATGTGCCGGCGGCCTCTCTCGGAGCCATGGCGACGCCCGTGACTCACCGCGTGGCGGCCGTCGGCACCTTCGTATACGCAAAACCCGACATCAAATCACAGCCGCTCCTGCACCTCTCGCTCAATGCTTGCCTCATCGTGGCGGACGCCGACGAGCGCTTCTCCAAGCTTGCAACCGGCGGCTTCGTGATCACGCGCCACATCGCACCCGTCGATCGGCCCGCGCTTGATTTCGTGGCGATCGCGGAACGGCTCGAAGGCACGCCATACCTGTGGGGCGGTCGCACGCGCCTCGGGCTCGACTGCTCGGGCCTGGTGCAACTGGCCATGAACGCGGCCGATCTCGCCTGCCCGCGCGATGCCGACATGCAGCGTGCCGAAATCGGCCGCGACGTGCCTGTGCCCGACGCGCTCGCGCAGCCTCGATCCGAGCACGTCGATGTCGACGGCTTGCTGCGCGGTGACTTGATATTCTGGCACGGCCACGTCGGCATCATGACCGATAGCCACATGCTCCTGCACGCCAATGCACACCACATGTCGACCGTGGTCGAGCCGGTGATCGATGCAGCCGTGCGTGGCTTTCGCCTTGATGCCCGACCGATCGCAGCCGTCAGACGACCGGGCGCCCTGACTGCGTCACCGGGCAGCTCATGAACCGCCTCGTCGGGATAGCGCTCGGCCTGGCTGGTCTCACGCATGAAGCCGCAGCCGCGTGCCGGTTGGACAAGGGACCACAGCACACCGTCGCACGCATTGTGGATGGCGAGACGGTCGAACTCGACGATGCCACGCGCGTCCGTCTGATCGGCATCCTCGGCCCTCGTGCGCGTGACGTCGGCATCGCCGATGATCGATGGCCGAGCGAGGCCGCGGCGCGCGTTGCGTTGGAAGCCCTGGTCATCGGGCGATCCGTTCAGCTGTGGTTCGACACGACGCGTCGCGATCGGCACGGCCACTGGCTCGCCCATCTCGTTCGCACCGACGATACGGACGGCCAAAGCGTTCAAAATCAACTCCTCGCTGCAGGTCATGCGCGGGTCGATGCCGTCGACGGCCAGCGCCGCTGTGTCGACGACCTTCTGGCAGCCGAAGACAGGGCCCGCGCAGACGCACGCGGCCTGTGGACCGAGCCGGCCTATCGGGTGCGCGATGCCGTCCCCGCGCGCGACATCGTGGCTTACATCGGCACGTTTCAGATCATCACCGGTGTCGTCGCGAGCATCGAAACCGGCCGTGGCGTCAGTCGCCTGATCCTCGGCGCAGACCGACGACGCGATCTCGCCGTGTCGATTCGCAACACGGATCGCAACACCGCCGGCGCGCTCGGTGGCGACGTGAAGGCGTTGGTCGGTCAGCCGGTGGAAGTCCGTGGCTGGTTGATACGCCGCGCCGCGGGCGGGCCGGAAATCGATGCGTCGCTCGGCGGTCATGTGCGCCTGCTCGACACCGCCCCTTTGCTCGACACCCCGTCGCGCGCACCCTCGCGTTGACGCGGCCGCATCCACTGCGCACAATCGACGGGCATGCGGGGGCGTTACCACGATGGTCCCGTATCTACAGAAATACACGAGGGAGGACATGATGATGAACCGCATTTCGCGCCGAGGCGCCTTGCAGACCGGCGCTGCGGCGCTGTCGACGCTGGCCTTGCCGGCGGGCCCTGCTCACGCGCAGGCAACGGAATTGACTTTCTGGACCTGGCGCCAGGAAGATCGGGCGCAGTATGCCGAACTGTTCAAGCCGTTTCTCGCGGCCAATCCGGGCGTGACCATCAAATACGACACCTACGAACCACAAAACTACGGCACCGTACTTTCGACCGCGCTCGCAGCCGGCACGGGCCCCGATGTCATTCACGTGCGTGCCTACGGCGGCACCGAGCAGTTCGCCAAGGCCGGCTATCTCCACGCCCTCGGCAAAGACGTCGTGCCGGAATTGGCGAATTTCACCGACTCGGCTCTCGCATCCAATTCGCTGCGAGCCGACAAACAGGACTACGCCGTCCCGTTCGCCTCACAGACGCTCGGCATCTTCATCAATACGGAACTGTTTGAGAAGAATGCTTGGAAAGCACCGGCAGATTGGGCCGAGTTGATCGCTCTGTGCCAGAAAATCAAGCCCAGCGGCACGATCCCCATCGCCAACGGCATGGCAACGGCGTTCATGGCCGAAATGTTCACCGGCGTCGTCTCGGCCGGCTTCCTCGGCACCGAATTCAACGCCGACATTCTGTCCGGCAAGGCGACGTTCGAAGATCCGCGCTTCCTCACCGCCCTGACCAGGATGCTGGAGCTCAAGGACTTCATGCCGCCCGGCTTCACCGGCATCGATTATCCGACGTCGCAGCAACTGTTCCTGTCGGGCCGGGCCGCCATGTTCTTCGGCGGCTCGTTCGAGATCGCCAATTTCCGCAAACAGAATCCAAACCTCAAGATGGCCTTCCACGCCCCGGTCGCCGCCACGGCCGGCGGCGCTCGTCTGGTGCCGGTGTTCTTCGACGGCGGTTATGCCGTCAATGCCAAGTCGACCAAAAAGGATGTGGCGGTCAAACTGATCCGTTACCTCGCGACCCCACAATTCGGCACACCGTTCTCGAAGTTGCTCGGCAATATCTCGCCGATCAAAGGTGTCGAACCCGAGGACGCCATGCTGAAAGGCGTCGCGGCTTTGAACGCCAGCTCGATACCCTACGTGATGCTGGTCAATTTCCGCTATCAGGAGCCGACCGGTTCAGCGTTGCTGCAACAGAACGTGCAGAAACTCATGGGCGGTACGGCGACGCCCGCCGAGGTTGGCAAAGTGATCACTGACGGCATTGCGACCTACTTCGAGCCCTTCAAGAAGAAGTGACTTGCCGACCACGAACGGCGCGCCCTCGTCCTGGTCGTCGTGGTCGTCGTTCTCACGACCCTGCACAGTACGACCATGGTCTAGAGCATGCCCTGCGTTTGCCGCATTCGGCCCCGAATTCGGTCTCAATGCCGACCTACCTCGCCAGTCCGTTGAACGACTTGCGAGGTGGGGATGAACCGTCTCTTTGAAAGCCGATGCCATCTGACCGTCTCAACCGGACGTCGGTTGTGGCGATCGACCGCGACCGCAGCTGGCCTTTGCGCATCCATCTTGTGTCTATCGGTGCCCTCGGCACCGGCCGAGGCGGCCGATCTCGGCGGTGGGCCGCGCAACACGTATGTGCCGCCGCCGGTCGAACCGCGCCTCGACATCGAGCGTTGGACCGGATTCTATCTCGGTGCTGCGCTGTCCGGCAACGCCGCGCGAACCGGAATCGACGGTGATTTCGGTGCCGACAAAGCCTTTGCCCGCGGTTACGACGCGAGTATTCTCGCCGGCTACAACTGGCAAGCCGGTCGCATGGTGTTCGGTCTTGAAGCCGATATCGAAGCGGCGC
>JANOAW010000754.1:0-4552 GCA_031411355.1 Hyphomicrobiaceae bacterium
GCCGGATCGAGGCAACTCAACAGCTGGGCTGCAATACCGTCGCGCGCCGCGCGGTCGGCAAGATGAAAATAAACCCAGCTGCCTTCAGGCGCGCGATCGATCAAACCGGCTTCACTCAGCAGCTTCAAATGCCGCGATAGACGCGGTTGGCTCTGGCCGAGAATGCGCGTCAGGTCTTTGACGGTCAGCGGCCCGGCGCGAAGCAACGACAATATGCGCAGGCGCGTCGGCTCCGCCGCAGCTTTCAGCGTGACCACCAACGATTGAGCCGATTCCAAGATCATGACGCCGCGCATCGCTTCTCGCCCAAGACACAAGCATATAAAGATATCTTTATGTGTCAAGAGAAAGGCGCGGCGATGTGGGACGCGACGGTGGGCGCGGCTGCGCTGAGGGTCTGGCCGGCATCGACACGAGCCAGCCCTCCGCCAAGTTCAGCATGCCGAAGACTTGGCCGGAGACTTGGCCGAAATCGTCGCAGGCCTCGGATTCAATTCAAGAAATCGTCCGGCGTCGGTTTCGCTTTGGCGGCGCTGCGGGCGGCGATATAGTCTTCCGTCGTGATGACACGTGGGCGTTCGCCAAGGCGCATCGGATCGTTGCCGGCGTCCGACAAGGTGACGATCCGGCACGTATCGCACATCTGGATGAGGCGCAGCTGCTGCTCGTTCTGGAACATCGCGTGGCGCCCCTGCAGCTTCTGCACGACCCGATCGATAGTCGACCGCGTCCCGAACGCCTTGTCGCAAACGATGCAATGAAACGGCTCTTCGCCGTGAAGCACGCGGGCATCGAACACGGACGATGTGAACGTGTATCCGGGTTGCAAGGAAATGACCTGCTCGGGGCATGTGGCGACACAGACACCGCATTGCACACAGGCGGCTTCGGTGAACGACACCTGCGGCTTGTCCGGTGCGTCGGCGAGCGCGTTGGCGGGGCAGGCGCCGACGCACGCAAGGCACAATGTGCAGCCGTCGGTTTTGATCGCGATACGGCCGTAGGGCGCACCTTTCGGCAAGTCTATCCGTTCGGGCTGCAGTGGCGCGGCTGCATGCAGGTGGGCGAATGCCACACGGGCGATATCCCGCTTTGAGCCGGCGAACGAAAACGCTTCGGGCGGCACGGCAGTCACCGGCTGCAAGTCGGCGAGCAGTTGCGCGAGGTCGTCGGGATCATCGGTCGAGGCGATGTGCACCCTGTCGCCGACATACCCCAGTGACGTCAAAACCGAGCGAATCAAGTCGACCTCACCAGCGACAGCCGACATTTCATCGGCGTGCGCGCGCGACCCGAGCAGCACGATGTGTTCGGCGCCGAGGGCGAGCGTGGCCGCCAGTGATTCATGGCCGAGACTGGTGACGGTGTGCGAGGCGAGCGGAATGACGTTCGGCGGCAATCCATCGCCCATTCGGGCAAGCGTTGAAATCAACGCGTCTCCGTGTCGGTCTTCGTGGAGGAGCAAAATCGGTCGCCGACCACCCGCGCCGCGGTACGTCGACAGAAGGATCTGAATGCGAGCGAGCACATCCGCACGCTGCGGATAGCTGTAGGAGGCGGCGCCGGTCGGACAGACACTGGCGCACATGCCACAGCCCCCGCACAGTGCCGCATCGATGTCGACGAGATCGCCGTCGGGTGAAATGGCGCCGGTCGGACACGTGTCGATACATTTCGTGCAGCCGACTTTGGCGCTGCGGGCGTGGGCGCAGATGCCGCCATCGTAGGCGACGTACAACGGCTTTTCGAATTCACCGGTGAGATCGGTGGCGGCGAGCAACGTTTTCCAGACATCCGCCGGTTTCGACGGATCGGCCCGCAGATAGCCGTCCCGACGGGCACTTTCGGCAAACAGCGGCGAACGACCCGATAAATCCACGATCACGTCACAGCGGGACTTGGCGCCGTTGCGCGCCAGGGCAAACTCGAGGTTTGCACGCGAGGATGGCAGGATGGCCGCGTAACCGTCGACCTCGATGTCGAACGCGCCGAGGCTGCCGGTTGCGATGCGGATGACGCCCTTGGCGATAGGCACGGTTGCGACCGATGGCGGCATCGCGTCGCCGGCTTCACTCAGCAAGACGGAAACGCTCAACCGGTCGGCAAGGGCTGCGGCCGCTTCAAATGCGATCTCGGCCGGGCCGTAGACGAGGCACACGCCGGCCGACGTCACCGTCATCAAACGCGCCGGTTTTGCTGCATGACCGGCGCCCGCCAGAAGAGCTGCCATTTTCGCCGTCGTGTCGCGTTTGCCCGCAGTCCAGCCCGCCCGATCGCGAATATCGGTGAACCCCAAGGCGACGTCGGTGTGACCTTTTTCAGCGGCGACGTCACGGAACAACTGCGCTTCCTGCCGACACGCGACATGAACTGCTGTGCCTGTGGCGAGGGCAGTCTCGTAGGCCGCGAGCCCTGATCGGCACAACTCCGTGTGCACGGCGAGTGGACCATCCCGACCCAGCGCTGCGGCCAACGCGACGCCGTCGACGTGCATGGAGCGCTGGCAATTGCAGACGAGCAGCGTTTCGGCAGCCTGAAGCTTTGCGGTCATCGGTGCGGCTACCACGTCTCATCGTGCGATTTTGCGTGGCGACACATAGTCTGCCAACCCGCCCGGTGCAAACGGCGCATCGGGCATCGAAGGTATCGCGGCAGCCCGCCGCACGCGACGCCGCCCACTGGTCCCGACCCGGGGGCATGCGCTAAGAGGGCTCCAAATCATCCGCGGGGGCACCATGGCCGACGTCAGCTTGCAACGTTCGAACATGGTCGAAAGTCAGGTGCGTCCGAGCGACGTCACCGACCGGCGTATCATTCGTGCCATGAGCCAAGTGCCACGCGAGGCCTTCGTGCCGGCCAAGCTGGCATCGGTTGCCTATATGGACGAAGCGGTGCCGCTGACGACCGATACCGCAGGGCGGGCAATGCGGCACCTGATGCCCGCGCGCGTGTTCGCCAAGCTTCTGCAGGTGGCCGATCTGCCGGCCAACGCCGCGGTTCTCGATGCCGGCTGCGGGAGTGGTTATTCGACCGCCATTCTGGCCCGGATCGTCCGCCGCGTGGTTGCCGTCGAGCCCGACGCAGCCCTCGCCGACATGGCGCAAAAGACGCTGGCCGCGCAGGGCGTAACCAACGCCGTCGTCGTCTGCGGCCCGATCTCAGCCGGCCATGCCCAGGAAAGTCCGTTCGATGTGATCGTGCTTGGTGGCGCCGTGCCCGAGATCCCGCGCGCCCTTCTGGATCAGTTGAAGGACGGCGGCCGGCTGATCGCTATCGTCACAAGCGGCCGTGCCGGCAAAGCCATGATCTGCACCCGTTCAGGCACGACATTCGATACCCGAGAGGCGTTCGATGCCGTCGCAACGCCTTTGCCGGGATTTGTCAAGAAAGCCGAATTCGCGCTGTGAGAGCGACGCGCCGGTCAGAGGCTCACAAGAAAACCGCGAACGCGGATCAACACGGGCAGCGGCCCATCCGAGGCATCGATTCGGTGCCACGTCACGATGCCGCAATCGCGCGCGCTCTGAGCATCGACGATCTCGGGCGTGGCATCGGAGGCATCGCCGGTCCGGCGGGCAACGCGATCACGGCGGATGAATTGGGGTGCGTCGAGCCAGAGACCGATGAACGGACATGCGGCACGCAGCGCAACGGCTGCGATCGCATTACGCTCGGACTGACGTTGAAACACGGCATCGACAATGCAATCGCGGCCCTGCGCCAGGGCGGCCGCCGCCAAAGCCGACAGGCGTTCGTACACCTCGTGTGTCACTCCAGGCGCATAGCCCTCGGCGCCGAGGCGTTGCGTTTCTGCGATGCCGAACATGGCTTTTCGTTCGACGTCGCTGCGCTGCCACGCTGCGTCGCGGTCGGCCGCGAGCACGCGCGCCAGCGTCGATTTGCCGGATCCGGATAGGCCGCCGATCGCGATCAAAACCGCCATGGCGTCAGCTGCGCGGTGATTTCAGACGCGCGATCAAGTCCACCGATGGATAACTGTCGGCTGGCAAACCGAGGCGCTTCTGAGCCTCGCGAATCGCAGCGCGTGTACCATACCCTAAGCGCCCGTCGGGTTCGCCGGCCTTATAGCCGGCCTTGTTCAGCAACCCCTGCAGTTCCTTGACCACGTCTTCCGGCAACGGGGTCGCAGGAGACGGCCCTTTCGAAAACGCCGGGGCGCCATCAATGCGCGCGGCCAGATGTGCCGCCGTCGTGGCGTAGTTCAACGACTGGTTCCACTCGGTGAAGATAATGAAATTCTCGTAGGCGAGGAACGCTGGACCACCGCGACCCTGCAGCAGAACCAGTGAAACCGGCATGCTGTCGGACGGCAAGGGCTTGCCGTTGGCAAAAGTGACGCCGCGCTGTGCCCAGAAGCTACGCGGCTGCTTGATATCCAGTCCCGCCTGCTCCCACGGCAATGTCGTCGGCACGCGCACTTCGTCGAGCCAGGGTTGGCCTTTTTTCCAACCGAGGGATTTTATGAAATTGCCCGTGGAGCCGATGATATCTGGCGTGCTCTTGAACAGATTGCGCTTGCCGTCGCCGTCGT
>JANOAW010000755.1:0-2253 GCA_031411355.1 Hyphomicrobiaceae bacterium
GATCGTGCCGAAGATGTTGCCCTGGCGCGAACTTTCCGGGTGCTAGAGGCCACGCAATGAGATGTTGAACAGCACACCCGCGGCCAAATACAACAGCGCAACGATGTCGGGATGTCCGGTCAACATGGGGCGTGCTTTCGGAGGAGGCGTGAAGTGTCGGGCGGGCGGCGTCTGGCAACAGGAACGAGGCTGTGTCCCGGACCGATCGTCGGGCCTTTGCCCGTCGATCGGCATCCGGGATCTTCACCCGTTGCAGAGGAGAGCCGAGCCAAGGGCTCGCTCCCGCTACAATCCGAGAGGTGAAGATCCCGGTTCGTGTCGTCGGGCAATGGCCCGGCGACGTGACCGGGACACCGGTGTGTGACGGAAGTTCAGGCGAGGGGCGTCGTTGCAGATGCGGCCATCAAGCGGCTTTCGTCAGTTTCTCGAGTACTTTCTCGGCTTCGTCACGAATATCGGACTCGTCGTCCTCGGTCGGGTCGAACGGTTCGAGTTCGAAGCCGAACTCCTCGACCGAGGTCGGTATGCGAGACTTCTCGGCGCGTGCTTCCTTCATCGCTTCGAGGAACGCGTCCTTGAAGGTTTCGATGTCGCTGTCACCTGACAGGTAATCTTCGAATAGGGCTTGCCAGTCATCTTTCGTCACGGCTGATCTCGGGGCTGTGTAAGGGATATGTCGTCTTCGGTTGTGACGCTCGGAGGTGAATGTACGCCGAGCGAATGTATTCAAGTCTTGGTACAGGCCAACGATGATTGCGCTGACTGTCAACCACGCATCGCGCTAGCCTCCGCGGCTGACAGGTTTGCGGGAATTGCGACCGTGTTCCCAACGCTGGATCGATCCGCCGGCCAAGAGCCCGAACAAAGCACAAGACGCAGCAGCCGGCGTCGGCGAAATCAATTCGCCCCACGTGAACAAAGCAGCAAGAGCGCCGACAGCCCCCTCCAAAATTTCAGATCGGTTCCCGCGCCAGACATCGTAGACCACTGTGGCGCCGACCCAGACACCGAGCAAGAGAGAGATCCAAGCAAAGAAAGGCCAGGCCGGCCAGGTGAAACCACTCATTTCACCTTGTCCTTCTTCTTATACATGGCCAGCATACGGCTGGTGACCATGAAGCCGCCGAAGATGTTGACCGACGCCATCACGAGCGCCAGGAAGCCGAAGAATTTCGCCAGCCACGAACCGGCCGTCAGGGCGACGACGCCGACCGACAACAGCGCGCCGACCACGATCACCGATGAAATGGCGTTGGTGACGCTCATCAGCGGCGTGTGCAGCGAGGCGGTCACGGACCAGACGACAAAGTAGCCGACGAAGATCGCGATCACGAAGACCATGAACTGATAGACGAACGGGCTGACCGCCGCGCCCGTATCACCGGCTGCGAGGGCTGCGGTCGGGAGCAAAACGCCAGCCGTCATCCCGGCGAAGGCAGCTGTGAAAAAACTCCAACCGGAGCCCCCTCGTGTGGCGCCGACGGAGAATACAGCGTCATCCCGGCGACGGCCGGGACCCACGGCAAGTCCGCAATCGACAATCGGCTCAGCCACTTGCTGAGATCTGTCGTGGGTCCCGGCCTGCGCCGGGATGACGATCTGCTGGTCCGCCATCTCGGTCCTCACGCTTTCGACTGCAGGTTCGGGTGCACGATCTGGCCGCCCTTGGCGATCAACGTGCCCTTGATGATCTCGTCGTCCCAATTGATGGCCAGCGCTTTCGACTTCTTGTCGAACATCGTCTCAAGGAACGCGAGCAGATTTTTGGCATACAGGCTCGACGCGTTGACCGACACCTCACCGGCCAGATTGGTTGGTCCCGCGATCGACACGCCATGATGCTCGACCACCTGATCTGGTTTGGTCAATTCGCAATTGCCGCCGCGCTCCGCCGCCAGATCGACGATCACGGACCCGGGTTTCATGGCCTCGACCATGGCCGTCGTGATCAGCTTTGGCGCGGGCCGGCCTGGAATCAGCGCGGTGGTGATGACGATATTCTGGTTCTTCACGTGTTCGGCGACGAGAATCTGTTGTTTGGCTTGATATTCACCGCTCATCGGTTTGGCGTAGCCGGCGGCGGTTTGCGCCTGTTTGAATTCGTCATCCTCCACGGCGACGAACTTGGCGCCCAGCGATTGGACTTGCTCCTTGGTCGCGGGGCGCACGTCGGTCGCGGTGACTTGGGCACCCATGCGCCGGGCGGTGGCGATGGCTTGAAGGCCCGCGACGCCGACGCCCATGATGAAGGCG
>JANOAW010000756.1:0-1593 GCA_031411355.1 Hyphomicrobiaceae bacterium
CTTTGACGATTTCGAAGATCTGTTCGACAATCTGGGGGGCCAGTCCCATCGACGGCTCATCGAGCAGGACCATTGTTGGCTTGGCCATCAAGGCGCGACCGATGGCGCACATCTGCTGCTCACCGCCAGACGTGTAGCCGGCTTGCGAATTGCGCCGCTCCTTGAGCCGCGGAAAATAATTGTAGACCATTTCGAGGGAGGTATTTTCTTCGCTGCTGCGCCTGGTGAATGCGCCCGTGCGGAGGTTCTCTTCGATCGTGAGGTGGCCGAAACAATGGCGGCCTTCCATCACCTGGATGCAGCCGCGCTTGACGAGGTCGTTGGGTGTCAGCTTGTCTACACGCTCGCCCTTGAATTCGATGACGCCCTTGGTCACCTCGCCGCGCTCGGCCTTGATCAAGTTCGAGATGGCCTTCAGCGTCGTCGATTTACCCGCGCCGTTGGCGCCGAGAATGGCAACGATGCCACGTTCGGGAACGTCGATCGAGACGCCCTTCAAGACGAGGATCACGTGATCGTAGATCGCCTCGATGTTCTTGACCGAGAGGATCGGTTTGACGGGCGCGGGAGACGTGAGGGCAGACATCGAAACTCCAGTGCATTTATCCGTGAGCATCCATGTCGGGGCGCGATGCTGTGCGCCCCGACATGGAAGCAAATCACTCTTTCGAGCAATCGCGCGGCGTGATCTTCTTGTCGTCCGCGTACTTGGCGGCGACCGACTTCACGAGCGGATCGAGGATCGAGCGGTCAGCCGTGAAATAGTCGGAGATGATGTTCCACTTCTTGCCGTCCCACTGGTGGACGCGCGCCTGGTCGGCGCCCTGGTGGTCCTGGCAGGACAGCTTGAGCGGGTTGATCATGCCTTCGAAACCGAGTTCCTTCAGGCGCGCGGCCGAGATGTCGAGGTTTTCAAAGCCCCAACGCACCTGTTCGCCGGTCAGTGGCTTCTTGCCGAACTTGCCCTGTGCGGTGCGGATGGCTTCGGTGCCGATCAACGCGTTCACGAGCGAACGGTTGTACAGAACGTGGCCATCCTTGATCTGAGCAGCATCGTCGCCCTTGGCCGCTCCGCCGCCTTTGCCGTAGACGTGCTTCTCGATGTCGTCGTGGATTTTGAAGCGCCCGGCGCCGTGCTGCAGCATCAGGGCCTTGTATCCGGTTGCTTGATCACCGGCTGGGACGACATCGGGCTCGGCACCCGACCACCACACGCCGAGCATCTTGTCGCGCGGGAAGTTGACGGCTGCGGCTTCCTTGACGGACGTGGAGTTCATCACGCCCCAACCCCAGAGCAGCACGTAATCAGGCTTGTCCTGACGGATCGACAACCACTGCGACTTCTGTTCGACGCCGGGATGCGTGACCGGGATCAGCTTCAATTCGAAGCCGTTCAGCTTGGCGCGTGCTTCGAGGGCCGCGATCGGCTCCTTGCCGTACGGGCTGTCGTGGAACACGAGGCTGATCTTCTTGCCTTTCAGCTTGTCGATGCCGCCCATTTCCTTGGCGATGAACTGGATGGCGACGTCGGCTGCCGTCCAGTAGCTGCCCATGGCGATGAAGTTCCAGCCGAATACGCTGCCGTCACGGCTG
>JANOAW010000757.1:0-5644 GCA_031411355.1 Hyphomicrobiaceae bacterium
CCCACTCGCAGCCCGCGACGGCGGTGCGCGGCACGCCCGGCTAAAACATCGAGCATCACGCGGCAAGTCATTAATGATCATTGGCATCGAGCGAAGTGGCTTCTAAACGGCCTCGGTTCCTTGTATGCGGACCCCACGTTACGGCAGAAAACGATGGACGAGATCATGGCAGACGACAGCAAATGTCCCATCACGGGCGGCGCTCAGAAAAGCGGCGCAAGCGGTCCGAGATCCAACCGGGACTGGTGGCCGAACCAGCTCGATCTCAAGGCCCTGCAGCACAATTCGCAGCCCTGCGACCCGATGCCAGCCGATTTCGACTATGCGGCGGAATTCAAAACCCTCGACCTCTCGGCTGTGGTCGCGGACCTGCATGCCTTGATGACCAAGTCGCAGACCTGGTGGCCGGCCGACTATGGCCACTACGGCCCATTGTTCATTCGCATGGCCTGGCATAGCGCCGGCACCTATCGCATCGGCGACGGGCGCGGCGGCGCCGGCTCCGGAACACTGCGGTTCGCGCCACTCAACAGCTGGCCCGACAATGGCAATCTCGACAAGGCACGGCGGCTGCTGTGGCCGATCAAGCAGACGTACGGCCGCAAGCTGTCGTGGGCCGACTTGATGGTCTTGACTGGCAACGTCGCGCTCGAATCCATGGGTTTCAAGACGTTTGGCTTCGCAGGCGGCCGCGAAGATGTGTGGGAGCCCGACGATGCTATCGATTGGGGCTCAGAGGACACTTGGCTTGGCGACACGCGCTATACCGGCGATCGCAAGCTCAAGGATACGCTTGGCGCCGTGCAGATGGGTCTGATCTACGTCAACCCGGAAGGCCCCGACGGCAAACCTGACCCGGTCGCTTCCGGTCGCGACATCCGCGAAACGTTCGCGCGCATGGCCATGAACGACGAGGAAACCGTGGCACTTGTGGCCGGCGGCCACACGTTTGGCAAAGCCCACGGTGCTGGCCCGGCGTCGCACGTCGGCCGGGAACCTGAGGGCGCCGAGATCGAACATCTCGGTCTCGGTTGGCAAAACGCTTTCGGTACCGGCCACGGCGGGCACGCCATCACCAGCGGCATCGAAGGGGCCTGGAAGCCCAACCCGACCAAATGGGACAACGGCTATTTCGACACCCTGTTCGGCTACGACTGGGAACTGACCAAAAGCCCCGCCGGGGCTCAGCAATGGACACCCAAGGGCGGCGCCGGCGCCACCACGGTCGAAGACGCACACGACAAATCCAAACGTCATGCGCCGATGATGACCACAGCCGACATGGCGCTCCGCATGGACCCGGCCTACGAGAAAATCTCGCGTCACTTCCACAAAAATCCTGACCAGTTCGCCGACGCGTTCGCCAAAGCCTGGTTCAAGCTCACGCACCGCGATATGGGGCCTGTGTCTCGCTATCTCGGCACCTTGGTGCCGAAGCAGACACAGATCTGGCAGGACCCTGTGCCGGCCCGCGATCACGACTTGGTCGACGAGCGCGACATCGCCAATCTGAAGGCAAAGCTGCTCACATCCGGTTTGTCCATTTCGCAACTCGTGTCGACCGCCTGGGCATCGGCGTCGACGTTCCGCGGCAGCGACAAGCGCGGTGGTGCCAATGGTGCCCGCATCCGTTTGGCACCGCAGAAGGATTGGGCGATCAACCGCCCTGCGGAACTGGCGCAGGTGTTGTCGAAACTGACAGCGATCAAACAAGACTTCGACGCCACCGGCGGTCGCAAGAAAATCTCGCTCGCCGATCTGATCGTGCTTGGTGGCGCAGCCGCCATCGAAGCAGCGGCTCAAAAAGGCGGGTCAACCATCACGGTGCCGTTTGCGGCCGGCCGCACCGATGCCGCGCAAGATCAGACTGACGTCGCCTCGTTCGCTGTCCTGGAGCCTCGGGCCGACGGCTTCCGCAATTACATGTCCTCCCCCGAAATTGCGCAGCCGGCTCATCTCCTGATCGATCGCGCCAACCTGTTGACGTTGACGGCGCCCGAAATGACGGTTCTCGTCGGCGGCTTGCGTGTGCTCGGCGCGAATTTCGGCGTATCGGCACACGGCGTCTTCACCCGCCGACCAGAAACTCTGAGCAACGACTTCTTCGTCAATCTTCTCGACATGGGCACGACGTGGGCGCCCGTAGCCGCCGGCGTCTTGGAAGGTCGCGACCGCGAGACCGGTAGCCTCAAATGGTCAGCCACGGTGGTCGACCTGGTGTTCGGATCGAATGCGCGTCTGCGCGCGCTCGCCGAGGTCTACGCCAGCAGCGATGCACAAGCGATGTTCGTCCGCGATTTCGTCGCAGCTTGGGTCAAAGTCATGAATGCCGACCGGTTCGACCTTGGCTGATACAGCAGGATTGGTGTCGGCGCTGCGTGCAGCACACGCGGCGCCGCTTCGATCAACTTGCTGAACAAGACACCACACGACGCACTGGTCAGAATGCGGCCCAAGCGGTAGATGCTGCACGCGTTCGGCCGGGGGAATACGATGACCGCACTGCCCTATCGTCAGTCCGTCGCGGGTTGTCTCCCAGCCGCCATCGGTGGCTATGGGCTCGGTGACGCGATACTGGACCGCACGTTGGGCGCAACGATGGATGGCCTCGCCTGGTTGCGCCGCCAGCACGCCGACCGCACACTTGCGATACTTCGCATATCCGAGGACACCGCCGATATCGTCGCGGCCAAAGCCGCGCTGGCTAAACTCTCTGAAGGCGCCCGCACACTCGTATTTTTTGGCACCGGTGGATCGAGCCTCGGCGGTCAGACACTCGCCCAACTCGCCGGCTGGAATATTCCCGGCCACATCTCAGACGCACAAAAAGCCCGTCCCCGCACCCGCTTCTACGACAATCTCGACGCCGATACCCTCGAACAAGCGCTCGCGCACATGGACTTCGCGACCACGCGCTTCGTGGTCACTTCCAAATCCGGCGGCACGGTCGAAACCCTCGTGCAAGCCATCACGACATTGCAGGCCGTCAAGGCCAAGGGACTGTCGAACGCGGTTCCGCGGCTGTTCCTCGGGCTGACTGAGCCTGACGTGGCTGGTAAAGCCAACGGCTTGCGCGCCTTGTTCACAGCCCACGACATCCCGATACTCGATCATCACACGGGCATCGGCGGACGATTTTCGGTCCTCTCCAACGTCGGCCTGTTGCCGGCATTGGCTCGCGGCGTCGATGTGGCGGCAGTCCGGCGCGGGGCGTGTCAGGTGGTCGATGACATGCTCGGCGCGCGTAATCCCCGCGACGTACCAGCGGCCATCGGTGCCGCCGTCGTGATCGCGCTCGCGCGTGACAAAGGCATCGGGTGCCAGGCAATGATGCCGTATGCGGATCGACTGGGATCGTTTGCGTCTTGGTTCGTACAGCTCTGGGCCGAGAGCCTCGGCAAGGGCGGCAACGGCACGACACCGATCGCCTGCCTCGGCCCCCTCGACCAGCACAGCCAGTTGCAACTGTTTCAAGACGGCCCGCGCGATCACCTTCTGACCATTTTGCGAACGCCGACGGCAGGCCTCGGGCCGGCCATCGCGCCCGATATGGCGATTGCGGCCGGCATTGCTTTCCTGGCTGGCCGCAACGTTGGGGATCTCGTGGCAGCACAGGCCGCAGCTGTTCCCGAGGCGCTCGCCAAAGCCGGCCGACCGGTGCGCGTCTTCGACATCCCTGAACTCGACGAACGCGCGATGGGTGCGCTGCTGATGCATTTCATGTTGGAAACCATCCTTGCCGGCCGTCTGCTCGGCATCGATCCCTTCGACCAGCCAGCCGTCGAGTTGGCCAAGACGTTGGCCCGCGATCGGTTGGTGTCTGGTCGCACTTGAATTTCACGTGCTCGAGCCGAGGATACCGACGATGTCGCGCGACGACACTTACATGGCACGCCAGGCACCGGATTATTTCGGCGCCTCCGACCCGTTCGCCCTGTTCGACACATGGTTTGCGGACGCAAAGTTGCACGAACCGATCGATCCGAACGCCATGGCATTGGCGACCGTCGATCCGAGCGGCCTGCCGAATATCCGCGTTGTCCTGCTCAAGGGTTTGGATACCGCGGGCGTCGGGCCGCAGCGCGGTTTCGTATTTTATACCAACCACGAGGGCAGCAAGGGCCGCGAATTGCTCGCGTCCAGGAAAGCGGCGCTGAATTTCCACTGGAAATCACTCAGCCGCCAGGTCCGTATTCGTGGCACCGTTTCGGTTGTCACCGATGCCGAAGCCGACGCATATTTTACCAGTCGTCATCGCTCGTCGCGTATCGGCGCCTGGGCGAGCCGACAATCGCGACCGCTCGACAGCCGGGCCGCGCTCGAACAAGCCGTCGCCGAGTTCGACGTCAAATACCCCGGCGAAAATGTGCCGAGACCGCCGCATTGGTCGGGCTTTCGCGTGACGCCGCTCTCGATCGAGTTCTGGCACGATCGACCGTTCCGCCTGCACGATCGGCTGGTGTTCACGTGCGAAGATGCCTCCAACGGCTGGACGCGCGAGCGCCTGTTTCCGTGAGCACACAGTCACATGTTCCGGTGCTTCTCGACGAAGTCGTTGCAGCCGTCGCACCACGGGACGGCGACGTGATCGTCGACGCGACGTTCGGTGCCGGCGGATACGCGCGCGCGGTGCTTGAAGCGGCCGACTGCCGTGTCGTGGCACTCGATCGCGACCGGACGGCTATCGAAGACGCAGCACCATTGCTTGCCCATTACGCCGGCCGACTGTCGCTGACCGAGGCCCGCTTTTCGACGCTCGACGACATCGTCGCGGCCGACGCCTCGATCGGGACCAAGGCCGATGCGGTCATGCTCGACATCGGCGTGTCGTCGATGCAGATCGATCGCCCCGAGCGCGGGTTTTCGTTCCAGACCGACGGCCCTTTGGACATGCGCATGTCGGCTGAAGGGCTGTCAGCCGCGGATTTGATCGCAACCTTGCCCGAGGCCGCCCTCGCAGATCTCCTGTACAGCCTAGGAGACGAGCGCCAATCGCGACGCATCGCGCGGGCCATCGTGCACGATCGAGCCACCACGCCGTTCACAACGACACTCCAGCTCGCAGGGCTCGTTGCGCGCGTCCTGAAGACACCTCGCATCGACGGTCGCCACGCAGCCACGCGCACCTTCCAGGCACTCCGGATTGCCGTCAACGACGAACTCGGCGAGTTGGCCGGCGCGCTCGCCGCCGCCGAACGGTGCCTTCGACCCGGCGGGCGCCTGGTCGTGGTGACGTTTCATTCGCTCGAAGACGGCATCGTCAAACGGTTTCTGCGTCAGCGCTCGGGTAGGGTATCCAAGGGCTCACGGCACGGGCCTGCGCAAGACGTGGCCGGCCCAGCGCCGACGTTCGAACCGGATCTGCCGAAAGCCGTCGGCCCGGGCGACGCCGAGACCGCGCGCAATCCACGGGCGCGGTCTGCCCGACTGCGCGTTGCGCTGCGCACCGACGCGCCGGCGCAACCACTCGATCGCGACGCCCTCGGCGTTATGTCACTGTCGAACTGACGGAGGTCATCATGGCGGGTTCCATTCGCGTCGGCATCGGCGGCTGGACGTTCGAGCCGTGGCGGGGTGTGTTCTATCCAGACGGACTGCCCCACAAGCGCGAGCTTGAATTCGCCTCGCGCGCCGTCACGTCGGC
>JANOAW010000758.1:0-2258 GCA_031411355.1 Hyphomicrobiaceae bacterium
CAGACGAAGCGACCGTTACGGTCCATCTTGCCGTCATTGAAGCGAGCGGCGGGATCATGGACCGATGGGGCCGCGATCATGGTAGAGGCACCGCTCGCCAGATCGACCGCATATAAACCATCTTTCAGAGCTGCGATCAGATGACCGTCGCGTCGTGACAAGCCTATGGAGCCGACGGGTTTCGGCATCGTCCAGTCGGTGTAGCGGCCGGTACCTGGATCAAAGCGCCGGATACGCGGCCCAAAGGCGTCGATCCAATACAAGCAGCCATTCTCGTGGTCCCAGATCGGGCTCTCGCCCAGTTTGTCGGCGCTACAGTCCAGAAGGTCGATGCGGACGCTCATCTCCGTGCTCCCTGAGATGTCGACGACAAGAGAGGGTCGGGGCGGTAGCTGTCAAAACCGAACGTCCCGCAGCCTGATCTATCACATACGTGAACGATGGCGGCGCTCGGCGTGAAAGCCGCGATCGCCCTTGTCAATCGCATGCGTGTGATCCACGATCACATATGTAGATCGAATGATCGATGAAAGGCAGGACCCCATGCGTGCCCAGCCGGTCAAATCCGCCGCCCGCGTCATCGAAGTCCTCGAGCTGTTCGCGGCCGCTCCGCACCCGACGTCGCTCAAGGACATTTCGACCAAACTCAAGTACCCTCAATCGAGTACGACCGTGCTGATGAAGAGTTTGGTCTCGCTCGGGTATCTCAATTACGACCCGTCGAAACGGGTTTATTTTCCGACCTTGCGGGTGACCAGTCTCGGCAATTGGATTCCGGCAGCCCTGTTTGGCGAGGGGCACATTCTCGATGTGATGAACGACATCCACAATGCGACGGGTGAAACGGTGGCACTCGGCGTGCTCAACGACGTCTATGTTCAGTACATCAAGGTCATCCAATCCAATCATACGCTGCGCATTCACATTGCAGAGGGCTCCATGCGCGAAGCCACGCGGTCGGCCGCAGGGTGGTTGTTGTTGTCGCAGAAATCCGACGATGAAGTCGATCGTCTCGCGCGCCGCGCCAACATCGCCGTCAAGTCGATTGGTGAACGTGTCAACGTCAATGACTTCGTGCGTGCGATGCCCCAAGTCCGTCGCGACAACTGGGCCTATACGGAGAACCTGCCGATCCTCGGCGCTGCAACCGTGTGCGTGCCTTTGAAGGCCAAGCTGCAGGGACAGCCCGTCGTGCTCGGCATGGGGGGGCCGGTCGAGCGACTGCGCGCCTTACGGCCGAAAGCGTTGCAGTTGTTGCGCGAGGGCGCGGCCTTGATCGACGAGGCGGCATCGCAGACTGGCGCGCACCGGGCTGCAGGACGATTTTCATATGCGTGATGTTGGCTGGCGTCGTGTTGTGCTGTGACTGCCATCGGCGCAGCGTATTGCGCATTTCGGCAATATGCGATGCGTGACGGGTGCGTAACTGGCGCTGACCATTGGGATCAACGATGTCGTCCGACGAAAATGTCTTCATGGGCCGTCTCGACGCGCACCTGCTGTTCAAGCTCGATCTCGATATCGGCTACGGGCAGGTGCAAAATATCGGCGCGACGACGGCCGGACGGCGCATCGTCGCGCCCGTCGACGGCGGCACGTTCGAGGGCGCCCGGCTGCGTGGGACCGTTCTGCCCGGCGGCGCGGACTGGGTGACGTTTCGTTCAGACGGCGCGATGATGATCGATGTCCGCTTGACCTTGAAGACCGACGACGACGCGCTGATCCTGATGTTTTATCGGGGCATCGCACACGCGCCGCCGGACGTCATGGCGGCCTTCAATCGGCGTGAGGCGGTGCCGGCCGCCGCCGTCTACGTGCGCACGACGCCACGCTTTGAAACGTCGGCGCCGAAGTATGATTGGCTGAACCGTATCGTCGCGGTCGCTAAAGGGCGCCGCACCACGAGCGGGCCGACGTACAACGTGTTCGAAATCGTCTGATCGGTGGGACGACGGGGTGGCACGACGGGGCGATCGTTGTCGCCCCGTATTTTGTCGCCCCGTATTTTGTGGCCCCGTAATTTGTCCCGCCAGCACCGGTGTCTGAAACACCGGCGTCATGGCTTTGCGCGCAGTTTATTTCTTCAGCAGCGGGCACAGGCTTTCGGCTTCAGCTTTCCAGGCCTGGGCCGCCGGGACCGTGCCGATCTGCTTGTACAGATCATAGGGTCCCTTGGACTCACCCGGCGCCTTGACCTCGAACAAATAGTAATCTCGCATCGCTTGACCGTCGGCGCGAACCTTGACGTTCTTCATTTG
>JANOAW010000759.1:0-2894 GCA_031411355.1 Hyphomicrobiaceae bacterium
GCGGCGATCGCGGCGGCGAATACAGGACCGGCGGACAAACGGTCTTTTCAAGTCGTGGCGATGTGCTGGTCGACAAACCGCTCGATGCCATGATCGTCGATCTGCGCGGCAAAGTCGGTGGCCGGGATTATTCAGACGTTCTGCTCGGGCTGCTGGCCGGACAATGGCAGTCGCAGCGGCAGGGCGCGCCGTTTCATTACCGCAATGCCGGTCGGCCTTCGACGGCGCCGAAAGCTGAGACCTACAACCCGTCGTTTCGCGGCAAAACCATGCTGCTGACCGATCATCACACGCGATCGGCAGGCGAAATGCTGTCGTATAGTTTCCGCTATGCACGCATGGGCGAGATCGTTGGCACGCGGACCGTCGGCCATGTGCTGGCGGCCGGTTCAGAAGTCGTTCCCGGCGACTACGTTTTGCAGGTGCCTCAGTCGCGACCGGAGATCAACGGTGAGTACCTCGAAGGCAAAGGGGTCGCACCCGATGTGATTGTGGAGCAGCCGTTACCGTACGCGCGGGGGGCCGATCCGGTACTCGACACGGCGATCAAACGCCTTGGTGCGCAGCCGGCACGATAACGGGATATCGCTGCGCAACTTTTTTGCCTACTTTTTTGCCACGTGGACGCGCCGGGACGATCGGGGCAGGTGCGGGAACGCCAGGGCGGTTTGGTGCCATGTCACCACCGAATTGCCACACGAATCCGCTTTCGCACGCGTGCAGCCCGTGACCAGCATCGACGTCGGAGATCGCATGACCGAGGCACGTTCGACGGATACACGCTCGTTTGCGCTGTTCGAGTGGATGCTTGCGCGTCGGTATCTGCGGGCGCGGCGGGCCGAAGGCTTTATCTCCGTCATCGCCGGCTTTTCGTTTCTCGGCATCTTGCTCGGCGTCGCCACGTTGATCATCGTCATGGCCGTGCTGAACGGGTTCCGTAAGGAGCTTGTCGGCAAGATTGTCGGGCTCAACGGCCACGTGATCGTCAATCGAATCGGAGCCCCGTTCACCGATTATGACGATGTCGCCAAGGCGCTGGCCAAAGTGCGCGGCGTCACGCACGCCATCCCTCTCGTCGATGGACAGGTGATGGTGTCGTCTCCACATCACGCCACCGGCGGCAACGTCCGCGGCATCGGCGAAAAAGACCTGAAATCGCTCACCATCGTGTCGAGCAACATGCGCTACGACTCGACCCTTGACGGGTTCGACGCCCAGGACGGCATCGCCATCGGCTTGCGCCTTGCCAACGATCTCAACGTCACTGTCGGCAATCAGATCACGCTGATCAGCCCGCGTGGACCGTGCACGCCGTTCGGCTGCGCGCCGCGCTCTAAATCGTACCGCATCCAGGCCATCTTCGAAATGGGCATGTCGGAGTACGACCGCCTTATGATCTTCATGCCGCTCGGAGAAGCCATGAAGTTCCTCACGCGCGACGGCGCCGTCGACGCGGTTGAAGTGGTGACCAAAGATGCCGAGGGCATCGGCAAGACCGTCGAGGATTTTCACGCGCTCGGGATTCCCGGCCTGCACTTTTCCGACTGGCGTCAGCGCAATGCCACATTCATCAACGTGCTCAAGATGGAGCGCACAATGATGTTCATCATCCTCTCGCTGATCGTCGTCGTCGCGGCTTTCAACATCATTTCGGGCCTGATGATGCTGGTGAAGGACAAGGGCCGCGACATCGGCATTTTACGTACGATGGGGGCGACGAAGGGCGCGATCATGCGCATCTTCCTGATTACCGGGGCGGCCATCGGTGTCGTCGGCACGCTCGCCGGCTTCATCCTCGGCGTTGCCTTCACGCTCAATATCGAGCGCATCCGACGCGGCGTCGAGTGGATGCTCGACCGGGAAGTGTTTCCGGCAAGCTTTTACTATCTGACCAAAATGCCGGCCGATATCGATCCTACGGAAACCGGGGTGATCGTCGCAATGGCGCTGCTCATCTCGATCCTCGCGACACTGTATCCGAGCTGGCGCGCGTCCCGGCTCGATCCCGTGGAAGCGCTGCGATACGAATGATGTGATCGGCTCAGTAACAAATGCCGTCTCTCCGCACACGCGTACGACGTCCGGAACAATAATTGCTCCGCCGCGCGCTGTATCAGACGCCTTTGCGACGCACCGCGATGGCGTCCCAGATCATGGCGGCAACGTCGTTGCCCCCGAACGCCTTCACCTGGCGGATGCCGGTTGGCGACGTGACGTTGAACTCGGTCAGATAAGGGCCGATCACGTCGATGCCAGTAAAAATCAAGCCACGGCGCTTCAATTCGGGCGCGAGACGTTGGCAGATTTCGAGGTCGCGGGCGGTCAATTCGGTCGGTTTGGGAACGCCGCCGGCATGCATGTTTGAGCGTGTCTCGCCCTCCTGCGGTACGCGGTTGATGGCGCCCGCCACCTCGCCGTCGACCAGGATGATGCGCTTGTCGCCACCGCGCACTTCGGCGCGATAATGCTGGACCATGAGGGGTTCGCGATTGATGGCCTGGAACATTTCCAGGAGGGAGCCGAGGTTGGTGTCGTTCGGCTGGACGCGGAAAACGCCGGCGCCACCGTTGCCGTACAGCGGCTTGACGATAATGTCTTTATGCTTGGCGCGGAAAGCCAGGATTTCCTGCACGTCGCGGGTTACCAATGTCGCCGGCATCAAGTCCTGGAATTCCAGCACCCAGATCTTTTCAGGCGCGTTGCGCACCTCTTTGGGATCGTTGACGACGAGGGTCTTGGGGTGAATTCGCTCCAACAGGTGTGTGTTGGTGATGTAGCTCATGTCGAACGGCGGGTCCTGGCGCAACAGGACCACATCCATGCTGGCGAGATCGACCGACTTTTCAGGCCCGATCTCGGCGTGCGCGCCGACTTTGTCGTGCACCACCACATCG
>JANOAW010000760.1:0-2698 GCA_031411355.1 Hyphomicrobiaceae bacterium
CCATGCCGCCCATCGACAGCCCGACGAACGCAGCACGCTCGATTTTTGCCTGATCCATCAGGCCGACGACGTCATCGGCGAGCACCTCGAAGCCATAAACGCCAGTCGGCGCATCGGTCCGGCCATGGCCGCGCGCATCGAAACGCAGCACGCGATAGTCGGGCGTGAGCGCTGCGGTGAGTTCGTCCCAGTAGGACAGGTTGGTCGCCAACGGATGATGCAGCACGACCGTGGGCGCGCCGACCTTGCCCTCGACGCGCGCATGAAAGGCAAGGCAAGCATGGTGCAGAACGTCGGACATGACTTGATGGTCCTGAATGCGTGAGCCGGCAGCGTTACGCCGGGTGGCACCCTGGAGCAATGGCATCCGGGGAGCATGGCACCGTGCGACCGATCAATCGACGATGGCTTGATAGGCCAATACCCGCAGCTCGCGACGGATCGGATATTGTGACGACGGGATCAGCTGCGTCATCATCACCACCGCGAGATCTTCGACCGGGTCGATCCAGAACGACGTCGAGGCCATGCCACCCCAGGAATATTCGCCGGGCGTGCCCATGATCTGCGCCTTGGCGGGATCGAGCATGACGGAGAAGCCGAGACCGAAGCCGATGCCGTGGAAGTTGCTTTCGCCAAAGCGCGCCTGTCCCATGGCGGCCATGTCGCCGTCGAGATGGTTGAGCGTCATCAGCTCGACCGTCTTGCGCCCGAGCAGGCGCGTGTCGCCAAGTGCGCCGCGGCCGAGCAGGAACTGGCAGAAACGCATGTAATCCCGAGCCGTCGATACGAGACCGCCGCCACCCGATGGGGCTTTCGGGGCCGCCAGATATCGGCTCTTTTCGGGGTCGTCCTGGAGAGCTGGCCGTCCGTCGGGACCGCGCACATAGCACGCAGCGAAGCGGCCGACTTTGTCAGCCGGCACGTGGAACGCCGTGTCGGTCATGCCGAGCGGAACAAGAATACGATCGACCAGGAAGCGATCGAACGGCTGGCCCGAGATGACTGCCACCAGATGGCCGAGAATGTCGGTCGAAACGGAGTAATTCCAGGCGGTGCCGGGTTGCGCGATGAGCGGCATCCGCGCGACTTTGTCGGTGAACTCAGCCAGCGTCATATCGGTGCCGGGCAACTCCAGCTTCTGCGCCCGGTACATGGCGTCGACGGCGTTTGCCATCATGAAACCGTAGGTCAATCCCGAGGTGTGGGTGAGCAGATCGCGGATGGTGATGTCGCGCACCGCCGGATCGCTCTGCACCGCGCCGAAGCCGCCGCCGGAAAACACGCGCTGGCCGGCAAAGGCCGGCAGGAAACGCGTGATGGGGTCGTCGAGTTGGAAGTGGCCGTCTTCGTACAGCATCATGACGGCGACCGACGTCAGCGCCTTGGTCATCGAATAGATGCGATGGATGGTGTCGGGACGGGCCGGCCTGGCGCGCGCGATGTCGGCGTGGCCTTCACAGCCGTGAAAGACTGTGCGGCCACGCCGGTTGATCATCACTTCGACGCCGGCAAGGCGGCCGATCTCGATCTGTCGACGCATCCAGACCGCGACCCGGTCCAGTCGCTCAGCCGACATCCCGGCGTCCTTGGGGCGCATCGTCTCGGTCATGCGATCAGGCTTTCTTGGGTGGGATCGGAACGATGGTCATCGGCGTCGGGAAGTAACGATAGCCTTCGCCCTGCTTGGCGATGTTACCATAGCCGGGCCATGGGAAATGGAAGCCGAGCATCGGGATTTTGTCTTTCGCCAGCATGTCGAACACGCGCAGACGCGACTGCACGGCCTGCTTGGGATCGCTGTCATAGGCGAATTCGGTCTTCGGGCGCTCGGTCAGCAAAATCTGATGATGCGAGATGTCGCCCGTGAAGGCCAGGCGTTGCTTGTCGGATTCGATGAGATAGATGGTGTGCCCGATCGTGTGGCCGGGCGCGCTCATGGCCTGGATGCCCGGCAGAACCTCCTTGCCGTCGGTGACGAAATTGATCTTGCCTTTGTAGGGCAGCAGGTTGTCCCGCGCATGCTTGACGAAGGCGCCGAGGTCCTTGTTGCCGAGTTTGCTCTCGTCGGTCCAGAAATCGTAGTCGGCTTTCGAGATGTGAATGGTGGCGTTGGGGAACAGCTTCTTGCCCTTGGCCGTCGCAAGTCCACCGATATGGTCGATGTGGGCGTGGGTGCAGATGACGTCGTCGATCTGGCCGGGCTGAATGCCGGCTTCGCGCAAGCTCGCCAGCAGCCGCCCGGTGGTGGTGCCGAAGGCCTTGGAAAAGCCCATGCCGCTATCGAACATGACCAGACGGTTGCCCGTATTGAGCACCAGGATGTTCTGTTCCAGCACGACGTTGTCGAGGGGCAGGAAATTGTCGGCGAGCAGCTTCGACACCTCGGCTTCGGGCATGCCTTTCATGGTGTCGGTCGGTTTGCCGAGCGGCAGGGGACCGTCGGACAGCACCGTTGCCTGGAACTTGCCGACGGGGAACCGGTAGAAATACGAGGTCTGCGTCTTGGCCATCGGCGCCCGCGCGAGCGCGTCTGAGACACCGATGCCGAGCCCGCCGGCGACAAGCAATCCCGCTCCACCGCGCAACATGTCACGCCGCGTCGCGCCACGTCCGTCACTCGCATCCGACATCGTCTGTCTCCCCGACCGTGTTGATGTTGGTCTCGATCGATAGCGCCAGGGCTACCGACCGAGAG
>JANOAW010000761.1:0-4950 GCA_031411355.1 Hyphomicrobiaceae bacterium
CGATCACGTGCAAGGCCGCGTGACGTTTCCGAACAAGGATCTCGACGATCTGATCATCCTGCGTTCGGATGGCAACCCGACGTACAACCTTGCGGTCGTCGTCGACGATCACGACATGGGCGTCACCCACATCATCCGCGGCGCCGATCACCTGACCAACGCCGGCCGTCAGACGCAAGTCTATCAGGCCTGCGGCTGGGACGTGCCCGCCATGGCCCACATGCCGCTCGTGCACGGTGCCGACGGCGCGAAATTGTCGAAACGGCACGGCGCACAAGGCGCGCCCGAGTTCCGAGCCATGGGGTATCTGCCGGCGGCTTTGCGGAACTATCTCGCCCGCCTCGGCTGGAGCCACGGGGACGACGAAATTTTCTCGACCGAACAGGCGATCGCCTGGTTCGACATCAAGGACGTCGGCAAATCCGCCGGACGCTTCGACTACGTCAAGCTCGCCGACCTCAACGGCCATTACATTCGGGCGACGCCTGACTCCGAGCTGATCGGGCACTTAGAGCGCTGTCTGCCGGGCATCGGCAAGTACAGTGATCTCATTGCCGGTCTCGATCCGAAGGTGAAGCCGGAGACGCGTCCCGACGTGATGTTGATGAGGTCCGTCGGTGAATTCCGGCCGGACATCGCGACCGGCGCCGATCTGCTTGCAGCCTTTCACGTCAAGGGATCGGATAAACTGCTCGCCGCGATGCCGAGTTTGAAGGAGCGTGCCAAGACATTGACGGAACTGGCGCAAGGCGCGCTGTATCTGCTTGCTGAGCGGCCGTTGAAACTCGACGCCAAGGCCGCGGGGCTGATCGATGCCGAAGCCAAGGTTGCGCTCTCGGCCCTGATTGCGAAGTTCTCGGTCGCCACCGATTGGACTGCGGCCGCGCTGGAGGCGATCGTCCGGCTGCACGCTGAGGAGACCGGCGCCAAACTCGGCAAGCTCGCGCAACCGCTGCGTGCCGCTCTGGCCGGTCGCGCCGTGTCCCCGCCGGTGTTCGACATGATGGCCGTGCTCGGCCGCGACGAAGCGCTGGCGCGATTGCAGGATCAGGTGTGAGGGAGGCCGACCGATGCCAACCAAGCCGATTCTGGGCGCAGCCCTGACCAGCGCCACCTTCGACGCCAACCGCACCTGGATTCTCGAACAGCAGCGGGATGTCGAAATCCAGGATTTCTACGATGTCGACGTGATCGCGGGCGACTGGCGACCGCTGGCTGATCGGATCAAAAAGCAACTCGACGGTTACACAGGTCGACTCGGTGTTCACGGACCATTCTACGGCTTCAATATCGCCACGCCCGATCACGACGTGCGCAAGGTGGTGCAGAAACGCCTCTTTCAGGGGCTCGATATCTGCGGTGTGCTCGGTGCCACGCAGATGGTGGTGCATTCACCGTTCACGACGTGGAATTACTACAACCTGGATGGCCGTCCGGGAGCGCGCGAAGCGCTGATCGCCAATACGCATCTCGCACTGCGCGACATCGTCGCGAGAGCGCAGGACATGGGTGTCGTGCTCGTGATCGAGAACATCGAGGACAACGATGCGCGCTCGCGGGTGGAACTCGTGCGCTCGTTCAACAGTGCCGCGGTGCGCGTCTCGCTCGATACGGGGCACGCCAATTATGCGCGCGGCGTCACGCACGGGCCACCGATCGATCATCACGTACACGTGGCCGGCGATCTGCTGCACCATGTGCACTTGCAGGATACCGATGGCTATGCGGACCGTCACTGGCATCCGGGCGAAGGTGATATCGCCTGGGCGCCATTGTTCGATGCTCTGGCTCGATTGTCGAGCCGACCGCGCCTGATCCTGGAGGTCGACGACTTCATCGGTGTTCAGACGGGTTGGCGCCATCTCGTCGGGCTCGGCCTCGCCGCGTAGACGTCATCGTCGCTCTCACGGTTTGGATGGTGGCACGCGTTTGCCGGCGGCGGCGATCACATCGCTGTCGACTGCGCCCTTGGCACATTGCCCTGCCGCCTCGATCGAGGAGCGAGAGACACCGTGAAAAGAGGCGTCGCGCGCTTCCCCTTCGATGAGCACCACGTGATGGCCGAGGTGGTCCAACTTGTCAGCAAACGCCTGTTGCTCGGCGAACGGTGTGACCGTGTCGCGTCGATCGCCGATCAAGAACAGGCGTCGGCCGTTTGCCGCTGGGATTTCCGACGCACGCAGCATCGGCACGATGAAACGTCGACCGGGATCGCCGAAGATGTCGGTCGCCGTTCGCCCGCCTGCAACCAGGCGCGGGACATCGTAGGCACCGGAGCCCATCACGCCGCAGACGATGTCGCCACGACCGGTCACCAGCAACTGCGCGATCATGCGCGCGCCGCCCGATTGACCCGCCAACACAAGGCGGCGCAATCGGAACCGCGCTTTCAGGGCATCGAGCGCCGCGTCGATCGCCGGCACGTCTTCGCGCCGTCCACCCGGCTTATGCACGCCGCTCGAGCCGAGCACGCCGGGACGCGCGAGGATCAATAACGGCAAGCCGAACTTGGCCGAAAACTCATCGGTGACGCGCTTGTAGATCCCGCGCATGCGCTCTTCGCCCGACGCCGTCATGTCGGCATCCGGCACATCACCGTCGATGAACACCACCGCAGTTTCGGTCGACGTGTCGCCGGCCACGAGAGAGGCCGGACGAACCATCGCGAGGCAATCATAGCCTTCGGCGTGAGCGATCCAAATGCGGTCACCCGAGCACTGTGCGCGTGTAATCTTTTCCAATCGCTGGTCGGCGCCATAGCCGACGGCTGCGACCGCGTAGGCGTCTTGTGCTGTTGGTTCGCTGGTCGGCGAGAGGGCTTTCCAGCCGATAATCACCACCGCGAATGCAGCAATGGCGATCCAGATGTTGCGGGGGTCGAACATGAAAGCGGGTCTTGTCTCGGTCTTAGGGGGATTCATCACTCGGGTGGTTCAAGTTCGCAGACACCGGCCGCTTTGCGGATCGAACACATGAACGGCGCCCGCGTCGGCAATCAGCCGCGCGCCCTTTCGAAGCACGGAGTCGGCCGACGCCGCCATGGACACGACGAGTGGCTGGTTACCCGATAAACCGTGGAATAAGCGGGTCGCGCCTAGTTCCTCGACGACTTCGCCGTCGAATGCGACACCAGGGCGGTCGGTATTTTCAGTTGACGCGAACTCGAAATCTTCCGGTCGTACGCCAACCTGGACGTCGCGCCCGACCGCCGCATCGTTGGACGCTGCGTCGAACGCAAGCGTGCCGCCGGCTGTCTCGACCACACCTGGCGCGGTGATGCGTCCAGGCACGAGGTTCATGGCTGGCGAACCTATGAAGGTTGCGACAAAGGTCGAGGCAGGGCGGCGGTAAACTTCGGTCGGCTTGGCGACTTGTTCGATGCGGCCGCCGTTCATCACTACTACCTGATCGGCAAGTGTCATCGCTTCCACCTGATCGTGCGTTACGAAAATGCTGGTCGCCTTCAGGCGATTGTGCAGTCGGCGGATTTCCAAGCGCATGGTGACGCGCAACTTGGCGTCGAGGTTGGACAGCGGTTCGTCGAACAAAAACACTTGCGGCTCACGCACGATCGCGCGCCCCATGGCGACGCGCTGGCGTTGACCGCCGGAGAGAGCGCGTGGTTTGCGATCGAGGTAATCGCCGATGGCAAGCATACGCGCGGCGTCATCGACCCGCGCCTTGATCTCGGCCTCCGGCGTCCGACGGTTGCGCAAGCCGTAGGCCATGTTGTCGTAGACGGACATGTGCGGATAGAGCGCGTAATTCTGGAAAACCATGGCGATGTCGCGATCCGACGGTTCCACGTCGTTGACGACCTTGTCGGCAATCTTGCAGATGCCGTGCGAAATGGTCTCGAGGCCTGCAATCATGCGCAGCAAGGTGGATTTGCCGCAGCCGGACGGGCCGAGCAACACGGTGAATGACCCGTTGGGCACGACCAGCGAGACACCCTTCACGGCTTCGACACCTCCCAGATAGATCTTACGCACGCCGTCGAGAGTGACTGAGGCCATGGGTCGAACTGCTTTGCTCGGTCTCGTCGGTTGTACGGGGCGTCACATCAGTGGCAGTCATAGCAACAGGTTTCAGGCAACGGATGTGGGTATCTTCGCGCATCAGTTTCAGGTTGGCCATAGCCGCGTCGATCGTTTTCAGATCTGGTCGATTTCCGCGGGCGTGCGGCCGGCGCGCGGTCGGTAGGCTGGCAGCGTCCAGCCATAGCGGATGGCGAGGGCGCGGATGACGAACGCGACGGTGAAACCGAGACCGGCGGCGGCGACTTTGCCCGTGCCAGCGCCGATCGACACGACGTAGGCGATAGCGCCGGCGACCGAGGCTGTGACGTAGATCTCACGCTTGAGAATGATCGACGGCTCCTGCCCGATGACGTCACGGATGATGCCGCCCACGGCCGCGGTGACGACACCCATGACCACAGCGACGACCGGTCCGGCGCCAGCGTCCAGCCCTTTCGCGGTGCCGGCGACGGTGACGAGCGCCAGACCGAGCGCGTCGAGCCAAATCAAGAGGCGATAGCGGGACAGCACCAGATGCGCTGTGAAGTGCACGGCGACGGCTGCGATCAAACAGGCGACGACCGGGGACGGATCGCGTACCCAAAAGACCGGAATGCCGAGCAGTAAATCACGGACTGTTCCGCCACCAATGCCGGTGACGACGCCGAGCCACATGAACGCCACTACGTCCATCTGCTTGCGCGACGCAACGAGCGCGCCGGTGATCGCGAAAACGACGGCCGACGATAGGTCGACGGCCCGCCACAGCGTCTCAAGATGTTCAGTCGGCATGTCGGCTCACATGCCGAGCTTGGCCAATAAGGCGGCGAGTTTCGGATCGCCCCCCGCCGGCGGCTGCCATTGGACATGTACGACGGGTATGCCTTGGGAGCGCAGTTCAGTGGCGAAATCTTCGAGTCCGACGAGGCGC
>JANOAW010000762.1:0-7360 GCA_031411355.1 Hyphomicrobiaceae bacterium
CAAGCCGACCACCAGACCACCCGCGTGCCCGACCCCACCGTACGCAAGTGCGGTGAGTGCGCCGCCGAGGCCGGCCAAGCAGGAGGCGAGAAGCATGGTCTGCAGCAGGATACGGCCGGGCGCGATGCCGAGCAGGCTGGCGGCGAACGGGTCGTCGGCATAGGCGCGCCACGCGCGGCCGAATCGAGTGCGGGCCAACATCACGAGTGCCGTCGAGATGGCGGCCATGGCGGCCATCGACACGACGATCGCCATCGGCGTCAATGTCACGATGTAGGTGTCCGAGCGGACGAGGCCGAACGGCTGCGACAACAGCGGCGCCATCCATCGCCCACCTGAGCCCTGCGTAAGGCGCACCAACTCGCTCCAGAAGATCGACAGTCCGACCGTCGCGACCAGGATGTGCTGCCCCGGCCGCAGCGCCAGCGGCGCGACGAGCAGGTGTCCCATGGCAGCCCCTTGGGTGGCGCTGGTCCAGATGCCGACGGCGACCGCAACCAGCACCGCAAGGGCCGCGTGACCGTCCGTCCCGACCAGTCCGAAACCGAGAAACGTGCCATAGCCGGCCAGCATCGCCATTTCGCCGAAGGCGAGATTGATGCGGCCGACCAACCCGTAGATGAGCGCATAGGCGGCCGCCAGCAACGCATAGATCGAGAGGTTCGTCAGGCTGCCGATGGCGATCTGGGTAAGTTCTGCAACACGTCGTGGCACGTCGGGCAACCGCCAGAGCGTCAGCACCGGCGCGGGATCGGAGACAGCTGCGCGCCCGCTCTCGATCCAGAAGCGGCGCAGCAGATGCAGGCGGACGTCGCCGAGCGGCCCGTCCTCGGTCGCAAGATTACTCAGTGTGAGGCGCGAGGGTTGCGCCGGATCGCGTTGCAGAATGCAGCTGATGGCGCGTTTCACGGCCGCCTCCCGCAAACGCTCGGTCCGATAACTGACGGTCACCAGTGTGCCATGCACGGTGCGCGAGGCATCGACGACCAGGACTTCGAGGCGCGTTTCGGCCGAGTTGAAGGCGGGGATGAGGGACCGGCACAACCGCACGGCATCGCTCTCGACCACGACAGCGCAGCCAGACAGCATCAGCGCGACGATCACGACGAGCGGCGCCAGAACCCGCTCGACCGTGGCAACGAAAGTCATGGATTGGGCTCTGAGCACGCAGTCGACCATCGCAGTGACCCGGCCTGACGTCGCCGTCAATCAGCCGGACCAGGATCGCCAGCACAATTTCGCGACGATTGCGTTGCACGCTTCGCGTGGTGCAAGATGGGACACAGGTGTGCAAGATGAAGCACCACGAGAGGGACCACATGTTCCGATTTGCTCTCGCCGCTGTACTGGCGGTCGGCGGTGTCGCGACCGACTTGGCTTTCAGAACCGACATGGTGTTCAGGCAGGCTTCGGCCCAATCCGCCGCTGGTTCGACCGCGCCTGCGGTCACACCGGAAGTCAAGGTCGCAGACAACGTGTTCGTGGTTCCCGACCAGAACGCCAAGCGCGTGACGGCGTGGCTGATCGTGCGCGCGGGATGCGCGGATGAGTACGACGGCGACTGTCGCGGCATCGCGCACTATCTCGAACATCTGCTGTTCATCAACCGCGATGCCGACCACAAATCCAAGGTCGCGATGTTTCCAGGCGGAACCGGCAACGGTGTCACCAATTCGCTGACGACCTACTACGTCCAGAGTTTCCCGGCTGGGTCGCCGAACGACGCAATCAACCTCGACAAATTGATCGGCCACTTCGCAGGGCTTCTCGTCGACGTGCGCGCGACCGACGATCAGGCCAAACGCGAGCGCAACGTCGTCGTGCAGGAGGTGGAAGGGCGCATCAGCCGCAATCCGCAGGCGCGTTTCTGGATTGCGCGCAATGCCGCGCTGCTGCCGGGCGACTCACTCGGCCAGAACGTCGGCGGCACGACGGATGGTATTCGGGCATTTACGATGGAGGACGCCAAGGCGTTCCACAAAACCTGGTATCACAAGTCGAACGCCACCCTGGTGCTCCACGGTCCCATCGATACCGAGGCGGTCAGGCCGATGATCGACAGACATTTCAGCCACCTGCCGGCCACGCCGGTACCGCCTCACGTCTGGTCGAAAGCACGGCCGCAGCCCCTCGAAACCGTGCGGCTCGATACCAGCGACGCCGAGGTGCGCGACACGACGGTGTATCTCGACCGGCTGATCTCCTACGTCGAACCAACGGCAGCCGCGGACCGGCGTCTGGCGATCGCTGCGCGCAATCTCACCAACATGTATCTGGCCAGTCGTGTCGCCGGCAGTCCAGCTGACACCCTGCTTGAGCAAGATGGTCTGGTCAGCCAAGCCAGCGTCTCTTTCACCCGCCTGCGAGAGGGTCAGTTGCGCCTGACATACGCCGGCGTTCCGGCCGACGGGGTGTCCCCGGACTCGCTCCTCGCGGCCATGCGTGCGGAGTTGCGGCGGCAGGCCGATCGTGGCGTGTCGCCTGAAGTCGTCGAACGTCTCAAGACCCGGCAACGGGTCGGCCGCGCACTCCTGCGCGAAGAACCCGAGCGCTACGCCAACGCTCTGGTCGGTTGGTTTGCGAGCCACAATTCGATCACCAGTTGGCACGAGATCGACGCCAACGCCGCGCGCGTGACAGCCGCCGACCTGACCTCGATTCTGCGGCTTCTCGCCAGTCCAGGCCGCGACGTGGTCGGCGTACTGAGACCTGTGGAAAAACCTTCACCGAGTGATGGCACAGCGCCGCCGGCCGCCGTGCCGCCGTGCCGCCGAAGGAGTGATGCATGCGCCAGATCCTTTTTGCCATCGTCGCAACTGTCGCTGCTTTGCCCGCCGCAGCGCAACATCCGACCACCTATCAGCCGGCGACGTCGCCCGGTGGCATCGCGTTTCTCCACCGATTTGATCCGCTAACGCCCTATGCCGCGATTTCACTCGGTCGTCGCGTGCCCCCGTCGCTGCCCAACGACAAGGAGGCGAGCTACGGCTTGTTCGGCGCACTGATCAGCCAGTCCGCCGACCCGGCGGGCAGCTTCGAATTCGCCGAACGTCTTGCCGATCTGCACGCCTCGAGCGCCGTGACGGCCGCGCGGGATGAATTCTCCCTCAGCGTCAAAGCGCCGGCACCGGAAATCGCTCGTGCATTGAAACTGGTCGCCGATGCGGTGCAATCGGCAGCGCCTGCGGAACGGCCGTACAAACGTCTGCGACTGATGTCGGAGCGCGGCCTCGCCGAGAGCCTGTTGAAGCCCGAGTCGGTGGCGTCGCAGACCGCATATTCGATGGCACTCGGCGATCACCCGATCGTTCGGCTCGCAACCGCGGCGCGCTATGCTGGGACGTCTCACGGCGACCTCCAACTGTGGCGCAAGACGTCGGTCGGTCGCGATGGCCTGATCGTGGTTGCGTCGGGACGCCTGACCCTGGCCGAGGCCGGACAGGCGATCGACACCGCGCTCGCGCCTTGGCCCGCGGCGCCCGTCACGCCTCAGCCGGCGCGCTACACGGTTTCGCTCGCGCCGCAGACGATTGCCGTCGAACAACCGACACGACAATCCATCGTCTCCCTGGTCGGTCAACCGACCTACGCGCGCGGGCCGGAGACCGAACTCGCCGGTCTCGGTCTCGCGCCGGCGACGGGCGGCGTGGATGGCCGGTTCGGCGAGGCGGTCCGCGTCTCGCTGGGTGCGACCTATGGCGTTTCGACATCGACGACGATGGTCGATCGTGATCAGCGCTTATTGGTCATTTCAATGTCGGTCGACTCGGCGAAGTTGAGCGAAAGCATTGCAGCCTTGCGTAAGGCCTACGACACTTGGCAGCAAAGCGGCGTGACGGAACGCGAAGTTGCAGGGCAACGGGCGCGCTTCATCGCAGCCCGGGCCTCGACCTATGGTGATCCGGCGGCGGCGAACCGGCTGGTTCTCGGCACCTTGCTGGCAGACCGCACGCTCGCCGACATCGACACGTATGCAGACCGCATCAAGTCCGCGACGCCGGAGGCGATCAACGCCACCATCCGCCGAACGTTTCCGCGTGTCGACGACATGCTGACCGTTGTCGTGACGCCCGATGCGAGCGCCGTCGCCGGTGCAACGTGCGTGATCAAAGCCGTTGCGGACGTATCGCTGTGCCGCAAGCCGTGACGGCGGGCGGCAGGTGTCAAGCGGACGAAAGCGCGGCGATCTCGCCCGCGAGGTTGGCGCGAGCCGGCGCGTCCCACAGTGTGGCCAGAGCTGGCGTCGTGAACAGGTGCGGGCGGGCAAGAAAGTCCGTGAGGATCCTGGCGCGGCCGGCTCGAAACGCGGCATCGGGCACGTGGGCATATTCGCGCCGGATGGCAGCCGCATACGCCGCATAACGTTCAGGTGATGCGGCGAGGATCGCCAGATCCAAATCGACCATCAAGGCCATGTCGGCGTCTTCGACCTGTGCCGCCTCCCCGTGCCGGGTTGCGAGCACGAGAGTTTCGACCCGCGCAATCGTGGCGTCGGCGACACCGAGATCCTTCAAATGCAGATTTGCCAGGCGCGCACTCGCCAACTCATTGTCGGGTCGGGTCGCGTCATAGATGGCGTCGTGAAACAGGATCGCCAGGCTGAGCGTATCGGCGTCGCGAGCGTGTCGGCCGTGAACGGAGAGCCCGGCGAGCATCGTCGCGATATGGACCAGATCGTGATAGTGTCGGCTGTCGTCGTCGTAGGCAGCGACCAAAGCGCCGAGAATCAATCCACGTTGCATACGCGGACTTTCGGGCGCCAGCCGTGGCATGACTTCAGCCCAGGTCGCGCGGATCAAAGCTATCGCGTCGGTTCGCTCTTGATTGCGATCTTTAGCCTGCGCGTGGCGGCCCGTATCCAACAGTGTCAGCATGTAGTCACGATAGCTCATCCCGGCGGCCTCGGCTCTCGCCATGCGGAATTTCAACACCGGCAGCGGGGGATTGCGCCAAACCTCGGCATGAACTGTCGTCCAACGATAGCGCCGCCAGACGTAGCCGGGCGCATCATCGTCGAGGGGTGGGCCGTTGTTGTGCCCGATCGTTGCTGGCGCTCCGAGGCCCCAGGCGATGATCTCGGGCGGCGGTTTGCCACGCAGGTACGCAGGCCCCTGGGCGAGCGCCCCGAAAGGACTGCGTCTGCGCTCGAACTTTTCGCCCATGAACTCTGCGCCGTGGAGTGGCCCGCCGGCAGTAAAGCACAGTTCGAACCCGTCGTTGAAGCCCAGCCGGCAAGGTGGCCGCACACCTGCATTGCCGGCGCATGCATCGCCAAGTCGCGCGCCGACCGCTAAAGCCGCCCCATGAACCGACCTTTCGTCATCGCCTTCTGTGGCGTCATGCTGGCGCTCAATGCCATCAGCTGCGACATGCTGTTGCCGGGCTTTTTCACCATTCAGGCCGACCTCGGCACCAGCATCGAGCGCGTGCAGGCGACGGTGCCCGTGTTCCTGATGGCGGCGGCGGCTGGCCAGATCATATTCGGACCCGCGTCCGATCGCTTTGGCCGTCGCCCGATTCTGGTCTGTGGACTGATGTTCTATCTGGCGGGTTGCCTCGTCGCGATCAATGCAGCCAGCATCGAGACGTTACTCGTCGCACGCTTTCTGCAGGGCTTCGGCGCATCGTGCGCCGTCGTCCTGGCGCGCGCCATTCTGCGCGATACGCATGGCGGTACCGAGCTCGCCCGCGCCATGGCGTTGTCGATGGCGATTTTTGCCATCGGACCTCTGTTGGCACCGATCACGGGTGTCGGATTGATCGCACTCGGCGGTTGGCGGGCGACGTTCGTCGGGCAATGCCTGGTCGGGCTGGCATTGTTGGCATCGACCGTGTTGTTTTATCGCGAGACCAATTCAAACCCCAAACCCGACGCGCTGAACCTCGTGTCCCTGCGTCGTGCGGCCGGGCGCGTGATCAACCACCCGCAATCACGCTATTTCATGTTGGTGTGCATGCTTTTGCAGACCGCCATCATCGTGTTCATCGTCAACATGCCGCGCCTGTTCAAGACCAGCTTCGGCATCGACAGCACGGGGTTTGCCCTGTTGTTCGCCCTCGGCGCCATCGGCATCGTGATCGGCCAGTTGATCTCGAACCGGGTCATCGCGCGCATCGGCGTCCTGCCGACATTGCGCGGCGCAACGACCTTGCTGGCCGTCACCGTCATCGCGATGTGGCTCGCGGCCCGCATCGGTGAGCCGTCGGTCGCGATTTTTACCGGCCTGCTGTTCCTCTTCAATCTGAGTTTTCTGGTGGTCTTCACCAATTCGGTCAGCCTCGTCCTTGATCCTCACCGCGATATCGCGGGCATGGCCTCGGCGCTGTTCGGCAGCATGACGCAGCTGGTCGGCAACAGCGCGGCCTTGCTTCTCGTGCCCTGGATCGACGGGCGCATGAGCACGTGGACGAGCGTTCACCTGGCATTGATTGCTGGCATGCTCGCCCTGGTCCTCAGCTTTCAACCGACCCTGGCCATCGCGCCGCAGAAAGCCTCATGAACCCGAACTCGCAACCGATCTTCGTGACCGTGATCGGCGGCTATCTCGGAGCCGGCAAGACAACCTTGGTCAATCATCTGCTGCGCCATGCCGACGGCCGCCGCATCGCTGTCGCCGTCAACGAATTCGGTGCCCTGCCGATCGATCAGGATCTCATCGTCGGCGCCGACGGCAACGTGCTGACGCTGGCGGGTGGTTGCATCTGTTGCTCGTTCGGCAGCGATCTTGTGGCGGGCCTGATGGACTTAGCGACCCGCGCCGACCGCATCGACCATATCCTGATCGAGGCGAGCGGCGTCGCCCTCCCGGGCGCGATCGCGCAGTCCGTGTCGCTGGTCGGCGGACTTGCACTCGATTGCATCGTCGTTGTCGCCGACGCCGAGACCGTGCGCGTGCGGGCGAGCGACGTCTACATCGCCGATACGATCGCACGACAATTGTCCGATGCCGACATCGTCGTGCTCAACAAGATCGATCTGACGGCTGTGCCCGACGCCGTCGTCGCATGGCTCGCGACGATCGTGCCCGAGGCGCGGATCTTGTCGACGACGCAGGGCGCGGTCGCGACGGATGTGCTGCTCGGCATCGGCAGTTCGTTCGATGCGGCCATGCCACGACCACCGCACGGCTTGGCCGGCCTTCAGTCGGCTGTGTTCGATGTGCCGGGACACGTCGATGCGGCGATGCTGGCCCACAGCCTCGCCGCGCGCTCAGCCGGCATCGTGCGCGCAAAGGGCATTGTGCAGGATCCGAACCTCGGCGCGACTACGATACAGGTCGTCGGACAGCGATACTCACTCACCGCGGCCGTCCGATCGCAGGTCGTCTCTCGGCTCGTCTGCATCGCCCACGGCCGCCGC
>JANOAW010000763.1:0-6988 GCA_031411355.1 Hyphomicrobiaceae bacterium
CCGGCAACCAGATCGCGATCGTTGCAGGAACGACTCCCGCAAGACCCAATTGGCGCGACACCTCTGTCAGCAGAAAGAACCCTATTCCCCCGACCATTCCCGTGAGGACCATAGTCTGGATGCCGCCCTGTCGGAAGGACCGCAAAGACACAGTTGCAGCCAAAAGTACCATCGCCATGAGCAGGAGCGGACGACTTAGTAACACTTGGTACTGCACCCGGAATCGCGCCGCCGGCAATTTAGCCTTTTCCGACATCTCGATGACGCCTGGAAGATCCCAGATCGACACCGATTCGACCGAACCGAGGGCGTCCTGCACACGCTCCCGGTCGAGCGCCGTACTGAGCGAATAGGTCGCAAAGTCTTCCGCGTCCCGGCCGGGGCGCGCGACGGCCGCTTTTTGCAACGTCCACAGCCCATCGCCGAGTGTCGCCTTCTCGGCATCCACACGTTCGACGAACCGACCTTCCGGATCATACAGAAAAACGGTCACGCCTGTGAGCGTAAGGCCTTGGTCAGCGACCGCTTTGGCTGACATCACCGACGGCCCGTCGGCGCCGTCCTGCCGCAACCACGCCCCTCCGCTGGTCGATGTGAGCAAGCTCATGTCCTGACCAAGCACTTCGCTCATCAGCCGATCGGACTCGGCCCGCGCCCGTGCCGCCAGCGGATTGTAGACCGTCACAGCGATAACCCCGATCAGAAATGCGACCGTCAATCCTGGACGGATGAATTGCCATGCCGACATCCCGCCGGCGCGCATGACCGCGAGTTCTGATTTGCGCGACAGGCTGAGCAGCGCGCCGATGGCACCGACCAGGACCGCGAACGGCATCAGCAATTCAGCGAACGACGGCAGTCGTAACAAGCCGATCTGGATCACGGACAATGTCGAGGCGACTTTGTATTTGGCTGCCTGCCGGAGCAATTCGATCAAATCGATCAGCAAGATGAGGGCGCAACAGACGATGAATGCGCTCAGCATCATGAACAGAAAGCGCTTGCCGATATAGTACCGCAGTGTGCGTGCGCGAAACATGTCAGCCCCCCGCCGTTACAGCAGAGACCTCGGACCGCGGCCGGCGGGCAAACAACTTTGGTCGCATATTGATCGTGATCGACAGCATCGCGACCAGCATCCCGACCAAGGGCACGGCATAAATAAAGACGACGGCCCCTGGATCTTTGACGGCCTGGTTGATGAAATTGATGCCGAGCAAGCGCAATCCGAACCCAGCCGAGACTGCAGCCACCAACCCCAAGGTACGGTTCTGGCGCGTCGTCTGCGGATGGCCGATGAAGGCCAGGGCCACGAACACATAGGTGAACAGATAGATCACGCTCGAAAAGCGGTCGTGCAATTCCTGCCTGTATCGGCCCGGCAATTCCCGCCAATACGTATCGTTCGGATCAGGATACCACAATTCGAGCGTCGGCCGTTCGCGTGGCTTCAAAGGGGCGACGCCGCCCGTATCGGCCTTCTGGTCGAACCGGTTGATATCGACGGCGTAACGTTCAAAAACCACCACGTCGGCAGCACCTGCGCCGGCGAGCTTGCGCAGGATATGGCCCTTGTTCATGAGCAGGAACATGGCCTCGCCCTGCCGCACCATGCGCGCGGTTTCGGCGAGATAACTCGTCATGGTCTTGTCGTCGCGCGAATCGTGCACGATCAATCCGAGCAGCGTTCCATCGGACATACGATCGCGAATATGGATCGTCAGCTTCGGCTCGGGCGACGTGAACCGACCCGCCTGCAAAACCTGCGTGATCAGATCGGCGCGTGCCTCGAGCGCCAGGTCGCGCAAGGCGCGATTGGCGAGCGGTCCGTAATAGTGGTTGACCGCTGAGACCGCGACCGAAAGCATCAGAGCCAGTGCCAGAAGTGGCCGCGCCAAGCGCCAGGTCGAGGCTCCGCCCGCCGTCGTGACGATCAACTCACTGTCGCCGTTGAGCCGATTGAGCGTGTGTACGATGGCAATCAAGAGTGCCAACGGCGCGATGAACGACACCAGCCCCGGCAACGCCAAGGCGGTCAGCTTGAAGAACAATGTCGTCGTCTGCCCCTGCGAGGCCATGAATTCGAGTTGCCGTAGAGCCACGGCGAGCCACACGATCACCGTCAACGATCCAAGGATCATCGCCACAGCCGCGAAGGCCTGCCGAAAGATGTAGCGGCTGATGATCGACATGGTTCGCTGTGGCTCTCCCCCTGCCAGCGCTCGTACACGATTCCGATCGACCCGGCTCGCACGTGATCATGGCAGAGTGGTGACTCATGAGCGTTTCAGGCCCGCATCACTTCAAAACCGCCTCCTCGAACAGCGTTTGAACCAAACTGCCAAATCGGCCCATACTGACCGCTCAATGGCAAAACGGAGCCGGCGCGTGCGCATCGACCTGAACTCGGACATCGGAGAGAGCTACGGCGCATGGAGCATGGGAGACGATACCGCGATGCTCGGTATCATCACGTCAGCCAACGTCGCCTGTGGCTTCCACGGCGGCGATTGGAACGTCATGCACGAAACCGCGACCGTGGCGAAATCGCATGGCGTCGCCATCGGTGCCCACCCTGGCTTCAATGATCGCGACGGCTTCGGCCGACGCGTGATCCGCGGCAACAGTATGGCCGAGATCGAGCGCATGGTCGCCTATCAGATCGGCGCGTTGCAGGCACTCGCCACGATGGCCGGCCACAAAGTCACACATGTAAAAGCGCACGGAAGTCTCGGCAATCTGTCCAATGAGGAGGACGATTTTGCCCTCGCTCTCGGCAATGCCATAAAAGCGGTAGACCGCACGCTCGTCTACGTTTCGATGCCCGGCCGCAACACCGAGCGTATCGCCGACAAATTGGGCCTCAGACAAGCGCGTGAATTCTTCGCGGACCGAACCTACGACGACAACGGCCAGCTGACCTCGCGCAAAACGCCAGGTTCGGTCATTCACGATCCGGATTTCGCGGCCGACCGGGTGCTCGAAACCTTGCGCCAACGCGTCATCACGACTGTGACCGGCACACGTTTACCGGTCGAGATCGATACGGTGTGTGTTCACGGCGATACGCCGACCGCCGTCAGCATGGCGCGCGCCATCAAATCCAAATTGCAGTCGGCTGGCTTCGAATTGAAGCCGTTCGTTGCCTGATCACGAACCGCCATCAACGATGCGGCGCTTGTCCAGTATCTGGCCAGGCGCCGCGCGGGCTCGACGTGATATCTTAAGTCGACTGCTGCGCAGCCAATTTGGCTTCGTGACGCGCTTTGTCGTCCTTGCCCTTGGCACTTTCATCACGGTCCACCAGTTCGATGACGGCGCGCGGGGCGCTGTCGCCGTAACGGAAACCAGCTTTGAGAACGCGGGTATAGCCGCCGTTGCGGTCCTTGTAGCGCGTGGCCAGAACGTCGAACAACTTCTTGACCATCTCGTCGTCGCCAAGGCGCGATCCGGCCAACCGGCGCGAATTCATGTCACCGCGCTTGCCGAGCGTGATGTATTTATCGACCACACGCTTCAAGTCCTTAGCCTTCGGCAAGGTCGTGACGATCTGCTCGTGGCGCAGCAACGACGCCGCCATGTTGGCGAACATGGCTTGGCGGTGCGAGCTGTCGCGGCTGAAGCGGCGGCCCATTTTTTTGTGACGCATCGGGGATCTCTTTTCGAGTTGGATTGTAGGGCAATTTATTACGGGGAGGTTCTTTGGCCTCATCCTCGCAGTCACGGTTTCAGGTGCTGGCTTGAACGAGAAATCCCCTTCAAACCGCGACCTGAAACCTTCAGTTTTCAGTCTTCAGTATTGATCTTCGAAGCGCTTCGCCAGCTCTTCGATATTGTTGGGCGGCCAGTTGGTCACTTCCATGCCCAGATGCAGGCCCATTGCAGCCAGAACTTCCTTGATCTCGTTCAACGACTTGCGGCCGAAGTTCGGCGTGCGCAGCATCTCGGCCTCGGTCTTCTGGATGAGGTCGCCGATGTAGACGATGTTGTCGTTCTTCAAGCAGTTGGCCGAACGCACCGATAATTCCAATTCGTCGACCTTCTTGAGCAGCGCGGCATTGAACGGCAGTTCCGAATGCTGCTTCTCTTCGACGGCCTTTTTCGGCTCCTCGAAGTTGATGAAGACAGCCAACTGATCCTGCAGAATGCGCGCGGCGAGAGCGACCGAATCTTCAGCCGAAATGGCGCCGTTCGTCTCGACCTGCATGGTCAGCTTGTCTTTGTTGAGATCCTGACCTTCGCGCGTATTGTCGACTTTGTAGGACACGCGCTTGACCGGCGAATACAAGCTGTCGACCGGGATCAAGCCGATCGGAGCATCATCCGGCCGGTTGCGATCGGCGGCGACGTAGCCCTTGCCGGTCGACGCGGTGAACTCCATGCGGATCGAGGCACCTTGGTCGAGCGTGCAGATGACGTGATCCGGATTGAGCACATCGACTTCGGACGACGTCTCGATGTCGCCGGCGCGAACCGGACCGGGTCCCTCTTTTTTGACCACCATGCGCTTCATGCCATCGGAATGGATCTTGAGCGCGATGTCTTTGACGTTGAGGACGATGTCGGTCACGTCCTCACGCACGCCCGGTATGGACGAGAACTCGTGCAACACGCCGTCGATCTGGATCGTCGTGATCGCAGCGCCCTGCAACGACGACAGCAGCACGCGACGGAGCGCATTGCCGAGCGTCATGCCGAAACCGCGCTCGAGCGGTTCAGCGACCAACGTCGCGTTACGCTTCTTGTCGCGGCCAGCCGAGACCTGAAGCTTTTGCGGCTTGATCAGATCCTGCCAGTTTTTCTGCAATGCGTGAGATGTCGCCATGGTCGGGCCTCGTGCGGTTGCTGACGCGGGGTGGGGCAAACCCGGCGTCATGCCACTCGAAAAAACACTCTCCCGCCGTGCACCCGGGGAGAGAAGCGGGGCGGCGAAACGGCCACCCGTCGTCGGCACTAATGACCGGCACGACCGAAAGGGCAGGAGTACCCGCCCTTCGCGTCGGCCAGATCAGCGGCCGGAACTCAAACGCGCCGGCGTTTGCGCGGGCGGCATCCATTGTGCGGGATCGGCGTGACGTCGCGGATCGACGTGATCTGCAGGCCGATCGATTGCAGCGCGCGTAGCGCCGACTCACGACCCGAACCCGGACCGAGAACTTCGACTTCGAGAACCTTCATGCCGTGTTCCATCGCCTTGCGGCCGGCATCTTCGGCTGCGACCTGCGCCGCGAACGGCGTCGATTTACGCGAGCCCTTGAAGCCTTTCGTACCAGACGACGACCAGGCGATGGTGTTGCCTTGCGCGTCGGTGATGGTGATCATGGTGTTATTGAAAGACGCATTCACGTGAGCAACGCCCGACGAGATGTTTTTACGTTCCCGCCGGCGCGTACGCTGGGCAGTTGCAGCTGACTCTTTGGCCATAGGACGTCTTCTTTTTGAAGGTGGCGAACAGATGAAAAACGAGTCGTCGGCAGACAGGAGCCATGCTCACCGACCCGCAACGACGGCCGCTCAGACAGACCTCAGGTAGCTTTTTTCTTGCCGGCGATGGCCTTGGCCGGACCTTTGCGCGTGCGTGCGTTCGTGTGCGTCCGCTGACCACGCACGGGCAACCCGCGGCGATGGCGCAGGCCACGGTAGCAGGCAAGGTCCATCAGTCGCTTGATGTTCAACGCAACTTCACGACGCAAATCGCCTTCGACCATATATTCGCGATCGATGGCTTCGCGGATCTGCAGAATTTCCGCATCGGTCAATTGGCTGACGCGACGTTCAGCGGGGATTTTGACCTTCGCGCAGATTTCGGTGGCGAACTTCGGTCCGATGCCGTGAATATACTGCAATGCGATAACGACGCGCTTCTGCGTCGGGATGTTCACACCAGCGATACGTGCCACGTGTCGTCACTCCTTTGGTGGCGGTAGACCGCCGATGGTCGTCCAGCGACGCCGTGCGTCACCACAATTCCTACTGACATGTCCTACTGACACGCAACGTTGGCCGCGTGCAGCGATGTCCGCCGATCGGATGTGGGACATGCTTTAGCCGCGAACGTCTCCAAACAACCCTGCGTCACAGCGTCACACGACGGATAAAAAGCCGCGCGATACGACGCAGCACCTTCGGCTTTGCGGACGGTAAGGCCGTTTCGCATCATCGAACGCGTCATGCAAAAAGGCCGGGTGCGATATGCCCCCGGCCTCATGATCTCCGTCGGAAGCGTCACATTAGAACGACAAGCCGTCCTTCACGACCACCCAACGGCCACCCTTGACCTGCTGCACCGACGTGATCGTCGACGCGAGATGGTTGGTCTTGGAGAACTTGGTCGGTGGCGAGTTGAAGATGTCCTGGAACACATCGCCCGACTCGAGTGCTGCGAGCAGCTTGTCTCCGGTCAGATCTTTACCGGCGAGCTTTGTGTAATGAGCCAGCGTCATCACGGCGTTGTAGCCGATAATGGCCTGCGAGTTGGCGGCGGCACTATGCATTTTGCGATACGCGGCGAGCCAATCCTTGATCTTGCCTTGCGCCGTGTCTTCGTAAGGAATTTCAAAGCCACCTGCAGAGTACAGACCTTCGACGACTTCTTTTCCGAGCAGCGGCACTTCGAGCACGTTGACCGGCGTCGCGCCGAGCCATGTCGTATCCCAACCGAGCTTTTTGGCTTCGGCGATCGCGCCGATGGTTTCGCGAATGACCGTGCCCATGAAAACCAGATCACAGCCGTCCGACTTCATCTTGGCGACCTGAGCGCTGAAATCCGACGCCCCACGCTTGTATGTCGTCACCGACGCGGACGTCATTTTCATCGCCTTCACAGCCGACTCGTAGCCGTCGAAAACGCTCTTGCCGTACTCGTCATCCTGATAAAACGCACACGGCTTTTTCAAGCCCTTGGCTTCGATCATGTATTTGGTCGCAGCCGCCGACCACGGCCTGCACCGCAATGCGTGGCGTTCAGTGACGAAAGGCCTCGGCCGAC
>JANOAW010000764.1:0-4467 GCA_031411355.1 Hyphomicrobiaceae bacterium
ATCGCGATGCGCGCGCTCGGGTGCAAGTAGCCTGTGTCGAGTGTGCGACGGCTGATCCAGCCGGTCGCCAGCGTCCGTGTCGCGCAGTGCTGATCATTTTCGTCGGCGATGGCGTCGTCAGTATGTGCCGCACGGACAGCGGTCTGGATGTAGACTGAGAGCTCAGCCGGTACCGGCTCCAGGACGAACGGCAACATCTCTGTCAGGTCTTCGATGAGCCGTGCCACTGGATACGTGCAGACGGCGTCAGCCCCGTTGGACTGGGCGACTGCGCTGTAGGCGAGTAGATCGGTCTGGCCGACTTCCATGTGATATGTACCCGCGCTCAAGCCGAACCAGTGCAGTGTCGGCGCATCCGGCTCGCCCCACGGCTCCACCTCGCCGAGCGCTCGCAGGCTGAACTGGAACAAAGTCACCGCCGCCCCCGCATGCGCCGTTGGCCGCGAATCGAGCGTGGAATGGCGCCGCCTGAACCTTTGGTGCCGTCGCTGATCATTTCAAAGCGCAGTGCACCCGCCATCGGCACGGCTTCGACGAGCTTCACGGCGACGATGTCGCCCAGGCGATAGCCGAGGCCGGAGCGATCGCCGATCAGAGCATGCGCTGTGTCGGAATAGTGGAAGTATTCCTGTCCGAGTGTCGCCACTGGGATGAAGCCGTCGGCGCCGGTGTCCTTCAGGCGCACGAACAGGCCCGACTTGGTCACGCCTGAAATGCGGGCGGTGAATTGGGCGCCGATGCGGTCGGCGAGATGGAAGGCGATCAGACGATCGATGGTCTCGCGCTCGGCCGCCATCGCGCGTCGTTCGGCCTCGGAAATGCGCTGGGCGATCTGGTCGAGATCGGCAATCTCTTCCTCGCTGGCGCCGCCCGGTCCAAAATCAAGCGACTTCACCAGAGCGCGATGCACGAGCAGATCGGCATAGCGGCGGATCGGCGATGTGAAGTGCGCATAGCGCTTCAAGTGCAGTCCGAAGTGGCCGGCGTTCTCGGGTGAATAGACCGCCTGCGATTGCGAGCGCAGCACGACCTCGTTGACCAGATCTGCCACCGGCATCTTCTTGGCATCGGCGAGGATGCCATTGAAATGACCGGGCTGCAGGTTACCTGCGTTGGGCAGCTTCATGCCGAGGGTGCCGAGAAACACGCGCAAGGCATCGAGCTTTTCGCGCGAGGGCGGTTCGTGAATGCGATAGACGCAGCGCGCCTTTTTGGCCTCCAGTTGCTCGGCGGCGGCGACGTTGGCCTGGATCATGAACTCTTCGATCAGCCGATGTGCCGTCAGCCGCTCGGGCACGAAGACGTCTTTCACATACCCCTTGTCGTCGAGCAGGATCTTGCGTTCGGGCAGTTCGAGATTGAGCGGCGCGCGCTCGTCGCGGGCCTTCGAAACCGCGCTGTATGCGGCCCACAGCGGTTTCAAAATTGGCTCGAGCAGAGGCGCCGTTTTGTCGGTCAGCTTGCCGTCGATAGCGTCCTGGGCGTGCTGATAGGCGAGTTTGGCCACCGAGCGCATCAACACGCGATGGAAGCTATGACGGCGCTTCTTGCCGCCGGCATCGAAGATCATGCGGACCGCGAGTGCCGGTCTATCCTCCAGTTCGCGCAACGAACACAAGTCGTTGGAAATCCGCTCCGGCAGCATCGGCACGACACGATCTGGAAAGTAGCAGGAGTTGCCGCGAATGCGTGCTTCCTTGTCGAGCGCGGTCCCCGGCCGGACGTAAAGCGACACGTCGGCGATCGCGACGGTGACAACCCAACCGGCGGGGTTTTCGGTATCGGTGTCAGGCGTCGCATGCACGGCGTCGTCGTGGTCGCGCGCGTCGATGGGGTCGATGGTGATCAGCGGTAGATCGCGCCAATCTTCAAGAGGCGCATCCGACAAGCGCGGCAGTTGCGCGACCTCAGCCAGCGCGCGCGGCGGAAACACGTCGGGAATCCCGTGCGCGTGAATGGCGATCAGGCTGATCTGGCGTTGGTCCTGCGGATTGCCGAGCACCTCGACGACCACCGCTTCCGGCGGCCCGAGCCGGCCTTCACGCATCAAGTCGAAACGTACGAGATCGCCGGCCTTGCCCGTCCCATGGCGATCCGCCGCCACGCGAAACGTGCGCATCTCCCGCTTTTCGATCGGATCGATCCGAAAGCCGCCTCGAGGCTCGGTTTGCAGGATGCCGAGCGCGCGGTTTTTTTCCTTGGGCAGCCGCTTCAAAACCGTCACGGCATGTCGGTAACGGGCATCGTCGATACGCTCAGAGCGCCCGAGAACCCGATCGCCGACGCCCACAGCTGCATGATCCCGCCGGGCTTTATCGCCGCCCGATGCGACCAGCAGACGCGGTCGCGCAGTCGCCTCACCCCATTCGGTCGGTTCAGCGATCAAGTCGCCGTCAGAATCGCGCGCCACGATGTCGTACACACCGACGGCCGGCAACTTGCCCGGTGGCGCCAGGCCCTTGCGGTTACCGGTGAGCAAGCCCTCGTCGGTCATTTCCTGCAGAAGCTGCTTCAAGCCGACCCGGTCACCGCCCTTGATGCCGAACGCGCGCGTGATCTCGCGCTTGCCAACAGTTTCGGGCGCAGCTTCAATGTATCTGAGCACATCGGCCTTGCTCGGCAGCCCGAGCTTCAGCGGTCCCGAGCGCGCGGCAGGCTTCGATCGTTTGGTCATGCGCTGGGCCCGTGGATGGTGTGACGCCCCTCAGCGTACGCCGTCGATTCGAATGCCATGTTCATGCGTGCTTGTGGCACACGTCGCGCGGTCATGGCTATCGGGCAGCTGCCGGGCGGCGATAGCGCTTAGCGCATGGCTTCGCTATAAGCCCGCCTCCGAACACGTCAGCAGCGAAAGCCCCGTGCAGGTCCGCGGGTGAAAACCATGTCGAAATCAGACAAAATCCGTCGTCCCGAAGCGTGCCTGCCCAAGGGCTTCGAGGATGCGAGCGGCGATGCGCTGCGCACCACGACGCGCATGCTGGCAACCATCCGCGAGGTCTACGAGCGTTACGGCTACGAGCCGCTGGAGACACCCGCGTTCGAATATACGGAAGCCCTCGGCAAGTTCCTGCCCGACGCCGACCGGCCGAACGCCGGCGTGTTCTCGATCCAGGACGAGGACGAACGGTGGATGAGTTTGCGCTACGACATGACGGCGCCGCTCGCCCGCTATGTCGCCGAGAACAAGCAGTCGATCCCGACGCCGTACCGCCGCTATACGATGGGGCCGGTGTGGCGCAACGAGAAGCCAGGGCCGGGTCGCTTTCGCCAGTTCATGCAGTGCGATGCCGATACGGTCGGCACGGAGAATGTCGCGGCCGATGCCGAGGCGTGTATGCTGATGGCCGACGTCATTGAGGCGCTTGGGCTGCCGACCGATCAGTTCCGGATCAAGATCAACAATCGCAAACTGCTCGACGGCCTGTTGGAGACCGCCGGTATCGATCCGGCGAGCGATGCCGATGCCCCGCGTCGGCTCGGTGTGTTGCGATCGATGGACAAGTTCGACAAGTTCGGCATCGACGGCGTCAGGTATCTGCTTGGCAACGGCCGCAAAGACGAAAGCGGTGCCGTCACGCCGGGGGTCGGGCTCGAGACAGCTGCGATCGACAAGGTCCTCACGTTCCTCGCGGCGTCGCAAGGGTCCGGCGACATGATCTCAGCAGTTGCGCCGCTGGTCGCATCGAGCGCACGTGCGCAGGAGGGATTGAAAGAGCTGGCCGACATGGAAGCTCTGACGCGCGCCGCTGGCTACACCGGTGACCGTGTCGGCTTCGATCCCTCCGTCGTGCGCGGTCTCGACTACTACACCGGCCCCGTGTTCGAAGCCGAATTGACCTTCGCCGTGCAAAACGAAAAGGGCGAAACCGTGCGCTTCGGCTCGGTCGGCGGCGGTGGTCGCTATGATGACCTGGTCGCGCGCTTTACCGGCCAGAAAGTGCCGGCGACCGGCTTTTCGCTCGGACTCTCACGCTTGCAGACGGCGCTGGCGAGCCAATCCGCCGGCAAAGGCCGCACGTTGGGCCCCGTCGTCGTGCTGGTCATGGATAAGGCCGAACTGCCTCGGTATCAGGCCATGGCCGCGGTCCTGCGCAAAGCCGGCATCCGCTCCGAAATGTACCTCGGCACGGCCGGTATGAAGGCGCAGATGAAATATGCCGACAAGCGCGATGCGCCGTGCGTGGTCATTCAAGGGTCGGACGAACGCGCCAAGGGCGAGGTGCAGATCAAGGATCTCATCGAGGGCGCCAAGGCGTCGGCTGCCATCAAGGACAACAAGGAATGGAAGGAAACCAGGCCGGCGCAGTTGTCGGTGCCTGAGGCGAACATCGTCGCGGCCGTACGCGAAATTCTGGCGCGCCACAGCTGACCGCCCGCGCGCTTCGCCCCCGTCGTGGAAATCTGGCGACGAAATTTGGCGGGGATATCCGAATCGTCAGGCGATGCGCCCGCACGCATGTGCGAGGA
>JANOAW010000765.1:0-6010 GCA_031411355.1 Hyphomicrobiaceae bacterium
CGGGCGGCCGCTGAGAATTTTGCGACCGAAACATCCGACGGCGGGCCGGGGGTCTTGTTTGGCACGGTTTGGCCAGAAACCGACGCCGGGGGGGCGCGCGTGTACAATGCGGCGGTGGTCGCGGATGGGGGCAAGATTCTCGGAATCCGGTTCAAGGTCGATCTGCCTAATTATGGCGTTTTCGACGAGAAGCGCGTGTTCGATGCGGGGCCGCTGCCTGGCCCGGTGCTGTTTCGCGGCGCACGCATCGGCGTGCCGATCTGTGAGGACATCTGGAAAGACGACGTGTGCGAGTGCCTCCAGGAATCGGGCGCGGAGCTGCTCATTTCGCCGAACGGATCACCATTCGATTGGCCGAAACCCGACAAACGTACCAACGTCGCCGTGGCACGGGTAACTGAAACGGGTTTGCCACTCGTCTATCTCAATCAGGTCGGCGGCCAGGACGAACTCGTGTTCGACGGTGCGTCGTTCGTGCTCAACGCCGATGCGTCGTTGGCCATACAGATGCCGGCATGGCGCGAAGCCGTCATCGACACATCCTGGGCGCGGACGTCCAGCGGTTGGCGGTGTGCGGTCGGCGAACGGGCGGTGCTGCCTGAAGGGGATGCGGCGGCGTATCAAGCCTGTCTGCTCGGTTTGCGCGATTACGTCACCAAAAACGGCTTTCCCGGCGTCGTGCTTGGGCTTTCGGGTGGAGTCGATTCGGCACTCGTGGCGGCACTCGCCGTCGATGCGCTCGGCGCCGAGAAGGTGCATTGCGTCATGTTGCCGTATAAATTCACGGCAGTCGACAGTCTCGTGGATGCGGCCGCGTGTGCCAAAGCGCTCGGGTGTCGCTACGACAGCATCGCCATCGCGCCAGCTGTCGAAGGGCTGTATGGCATGGTCGCTCCGCTGTTCGCCGGCAAAGCGCGCGACACGGCTGAGGAAAATGTCCAATCACGCGTACGCGGCACGACGTTGATGGCGATCTCAAATAAATTCGGATCGATGCTGCTCACGACCGGCAACAAGAGCGAGATGAGTGTCGGCTACGCGACCATCTATGGCGACATGAACGGCGGATTCAATCCGATCAAAGATCTCTACAAGATGGAGGTCTATCGTCTGTGCCAGTGGCGGAACGCGCATGTTCCCGAGGGCGGCCTGGGGCCGGGCGGTATTGTCATCCCCACGTCGATCATCACCAAGGCGCCGACCGCAGAATTGCGCGAAAATCAAAAGGATCAGGACAGTCTGCCGCCCTACGAGGCATTGGACGACATTCTCGCCTGCCTGGTCGAACACGAGATGCCGCTGGTCGACATCGTTGCGCGGGGGCACTCGCGCGAGACGGTCGAGAAGATCAACCGGTTGCTCAACATCGCCGAGTACAAGCGGCGGCAGGCCGCGCCGGGGGTGAAAATTTCCGAGCGCAATTTCGGTCGTGATCGACGCTATCCGATCACGAACAGATTTCGTGAAGGTTTCGACGTGCCGACATCGGCGACCCGGGCACCCAAGATGGTCGCGCCTCGCGCTGATGGCGGAGATGTCGGGTGAGCGAAAGGATTCGCTGAAACGAGGTGCCCAGCCTCGACCAACACGCGGTTATTTCAGAGCCAGCGCTGCCGCGCCGACGATCGGGCCGGCCATGCCATTCTGGACCAACACGACGATCTGGTCGGCTTCGGACTGGTCGATGGTGGTCTGATCCAGCGCCTGGGAAACGGCTGTGCCGTCGTAGCGGCCAATTTTAGTCAAACTGCGAACGGCGTTGAAGTAACTCAACGTACGTCCGGCATTTTCGCCGCGCTTGACTGCGACATCAACGCGGCGGGTGACGGTTGCGAGCCAGATCGTCGCATCTGACGCCACCGAGGCGGAAGCAGGTATCTCGACCACGGGGCCTGACGCGGTCTGGCTCAATGTCACCGGATACCACGGCTGACGTTTTGTCCGGTTTGTCGCCAAGGCTGTATCGAGGGCCGTTTTGTCAGACCCGACCGTGTGATCGATACCGTCGACGACAACCTGGGGCGTGTAAACCTGGCCGTCACCACGCTGTTTTGCGTATGCCTTTTGACGATCGGTGAACTTTGGATTTGCCAACGTGTCCTTCCAGCCGAGAGAATCCCAATAATGGACCGAATAAGACAGGGCGATAACGTCAGGACGTTTGGTGTAGGATTCGAACAGGGCATCGGCTGAGGGACACGACGAGCAGCCCTGGCTGGTGAACAATTCGATCAAGGTCGGACGCGGGCTTTGGGCTCGCGCCGCGGGCGTATCGGAAATCAGTATGGCCAGAAGGGCCGGTAACAGGCAGCCGATGCCGCGCACGAGTGTTTTCCGGCTCAACGCTTGGCGCGCAATGCCGACTTTCGACTGGAACGCATGTCGCATTATGGCGATCTCGATTGGCGCCGGGTTGTGCCCGCCGCATTCCCCTGGCCTGCCTCAGACATCCCGTGCCCGGCCGACAGATAAAGATTTATCGGCGAGATGAACTTCAAATGCGAGTAACGAATGGGTGTGGAGACGCGTGGCCGCCTGCACTGTCATTTGCGCGGCTCGTCGGGCCTGCCTTGGACAGGGGCGGTCCAGGTGTTCAGCCCCCCCTTGTTGATGGCGATGACAGCCTGGGTTCGGCTGTCGACGTTGAGTTTGGTCAAGATGGCGGAGACGTGCGCTTTGATCGTCGCTTCTGAAACATTCAGCTTATAGGCGATCTGCTTGTTCAAAAGCCCCTCGCCGAGCATGGCGAGGACGCGGATCTGTTGCGGCGTGAGGGTCGACAGGCGCATGGCCAGCTCACGGTCGGCCGGGTCTGCCACGGCGTTGGGATCGAAATCCACCGGCGTATAAACGTTGCCGGCGAGCACCTGACGGATGGCGTCACGCGTGATGTCGACTGACGACGATTTAGAAACGAAACCCGAGGCGCCGTAGTCGATACAGCGCCTTATCGTGACAGGGTCGTCTGTGGCGGACACGACGATGACCGGCAAATCAGGATGCAGGGTGCGCAGATGCAGCAGACCCGAAAACCCCTGTACGCCGGGTATCTTCAGATCGAGAAGGATAAGCTCTGTTTCCTTGGGCTCGGCTAATTTTGCCTCGAGCTCGTCGAACGAACCCGCGCCTTCGATGTCGACGGTCGAGAACGTCGTTTCGAGCGCATTTCGCAACGCCTCCCGGAAGAGCGTGTGATCGTCGACGAGAATGAACCGGCTGGCGGCCATTGCGCCCTCCTGCATAGGACTGATTCGGGTTCTGGCATGCCAGTCGCTGCGTCGGAAGAGTGTTTCCATTCGCACCGCTGGAACGCCGATGGTCAATGGGGTCGACAAGGTAAATTTTCTCTCGCCGTCGCCCGTCGCTTAGAACATAAAGTGATGGTCACAAATCGGCTGAGTTGGCATGGTCCAAGGCCGGCGTGGACATATTTCGAGGGCGGCATGATCGATTGGCGGGAACGTAAACCGTACTGGCGTCACACCAAGTGGCAGATGGTGGCCACTCTGTTGCCGTTTCTGATCGCGATCGTTTTGTTGCCACTCTATGCGGATGCTTTGAACGGTATTCGCGTGCTCGGCATGCCGCTCGGCTTTTTTCTCGTATGTCACGGTCTGCTGGTCATCGCGGCGGTTGTGACGATCGCGTGGGTCAACCGGCAGGACGCCATCGATCAGTGGCATGGGGCGAACGAAGACGTATGACGCGTTTGGTCAATCCGCGCCTCGGCCTTCTGTTCGGCATCTACGGTGCGACCTTGCTCGCGGCGGCGTTGGCTATTCTTTTGCTGGAGCAGGTGGGCGCTGCCGACCGGATTGTCACGGTTGCGGCTTTCGGTCTGCCGATCGTCATGTTTGTCATCATCGGGTTCGCGACCCGGACAGGCGACAGCCTGGATTTTTACGCGGCCGGTCGGCGGATTCCGCCGTTTTTCGCCGGCATTTCGACGGCCGTCACATGTCTCGGGAGTTTTGGCGTCCTGACTTTGACGGGATGCCTGTTCATCATGGGGGCGGACGCATTTCCGATCGTGCTCGGCATCCCCGCCGGTCTGGTCGTGATGGCTGTGGTCCTGGTGCCGTTTCTGCGAAAGGTCGGTGCGCACAGCGTTCCAGGTTATCTCGGACAGCGTCTCGACAGCACTCTTGTGCGTGTCTCGAGTGCGGCCGTCATGAGCCTGCCGATTTTGCTCATCCTGGTTGCGGAAGTGCGCCTCGCGGGGTTTGCCAGTGCCGAATTAACGGGCCTGCCACTGTTTTCCGCGTCGGCGCTCTGCGTGTCGGTGGCGCTGTCGATCGTCGCCTTCGGCGGTATGCGTGCGACGACTTGGTCGTCGACGGCGCAAGCATTCGCGGTGCTGCTCGCCGTCGTCATTCCGGCCACCATCGTGTCGTTGATGATCGCCAACCTGCCGTTTCCTCAAATGACCGCCGGCAACATCGCCCGCAACGTGCTGCGGGCCGAGCAGTTCAGGAACACGCCCCTGTTGTACGTGGCGCCCCTGGTTTTCCAGGTGCCCGGCGAAGGCTGGGTGCCGCTGGCAAAGAGGTTTCTGCAATCGCACGGACACATCGGTACGCTGGCATCGTCGTTGACCGTGTTGATCGTTATGGCCGGAATTGCGGGATCACCGGTGTTGCTGGCACGCGCAGGGACGACGCCGACCGTTCACGCCGCACGTTCGGCGACGAGTTGGGCGGTGCTGTGCGTGGCGTTCGTGCTCCTCACGCTCGTTGCCATCGCCGTGTTTCTGCGCGGCATCGTCGTCGATCAGGTGGTCGGGCAAGCGGTGGATCGGTTGCCGAGCTGGGTCGCTGACTTGCAGAATGCAGGTGTCCTGCAGGTGCAGAGCAAAACCGGTGACGTGCGCCTGAATGCGGTCCTGGTGCAGCGCGATCGCGCGTTCGTCGGGCTTCCCATCGCGGTCGGTCTGCCGCGCGCGATGGCGGCGTTGATGCTGGCCGGCGCGATTGCCGCTGCATTGGCTGCTATCAGCGCACATATGCAGGCGTTGGCGACCATATTGGCCCGTGATGTGGTTCTTGGTCCGGAGCGAGAGGCGCACGATGAAGGTGCGCGTGTGCAGGTGGGGCGAATTGCCATGGGCGTGGTCGCGGCCGTCGTTCTGGCGATCGCGTCACTACCGGCCGATCCGCTGCTGCTGGTCCTGTGGGGATTGGCTTTGACGGCGTCGGGCGTTTTTCCGGTGCTGTTGCTCTCGGTGTTGTGGAAGCGCCTCAGCCCGTGGGGAGCCATTTCCGGTCTCGTGACCGGATCGGCCGTGACAAGTTTATTAATCCTGTCGGAACAAATGGGCATCGGTACGCTCGCGGGCGTTCTGCCGGCCGCTGTCGGATTGCCCGCAGCATTTCTGGCCGCCATCACCGTCTCGCTCACCACCCGCGCCGTTGATCGACAAACCCTCGAATTCGTCCGGGATATGCGCGTCCCGGGCGGCGAAACACTGGTCGACCGGGATGCGCGTATTTTGCGACTGCAACATCCGGGCGTCTAATCCGGGCGCTCAAGGCCGCAACGAGGCCCCAACCAGGCGGCTGTCATCCCTTTCGGACAGCTTGTCGCACTGCACAAAATGGTCTAGGCAGACCAAGCATATGTGGCAGGCCTTTCCCGATTAAAGGGCTATCGTGGGCTGCTGGCGGTGCAGACGTTGTTTCGGGCCTTCACAAGCTGGAAACGTATCACGGCTGCGACTGCGACCCCGAACCGGCGGGTCGACAGGCGCGTCCAAATCGCTCACGTGGCCCGGCGCATGCGCGCAAGCCCGTGCGTTAAGAATTGAGCGGAAGGACAAGACTCATGAGCGTTGACGCAGCTCCCGCGGCCAAAACCGCATCTTTGACGATCAACGGAAAGCAAGTGGCGGCGCCGGTGCGCTCGGGCACGATCGGGCCAGATGTCGTCGACATCGGCAAGGTGTACGCCAATACCGGTGCCTTCACATACGACCCGGGTTTCACGTCGACGGCGAACTGCTCTTCGAAGATCA
>JANOAW010000766.1:0-2783 GCA_031411355.1 Hyphomicrobiaceae bacterium
CGGCGTCACGGCTCACCCGGCCGCCAGCTGATCGCGCAGTGTTGCCATGTCGGTTGGAAGCTCACTCCGAAACAACATCGGTTTGCCGGATCGGGGATGTTCGAAACCGAGTTCAGCTGCATGCAGCGCCTGGCGTCCGAGTGCGGTCAACGCCGCCGCGGTCGGCTCGGACAATTTGCGAGCGCTGGCCGCGTGGCTCGAGCCGTAGGTCGTATCGCCCATGACGGGGTGACCCGCATGAGCCATATGCACGCGAATTTGATGCGTGCGGCCGGTCTCGAGCGTCAGGCGCAAGAGGCTCACGAGTGCACGACCCTTGGCATCGATCAAAAAGCGCTCGACGGTTTCGAAGTGCGTGACGGCATGCCGGCCGCTTTCCGGGCGCACGACGACGATGCGGGTGCGTTGATGCTTGCTACGTGCCAGGGCAGCGTCGACACGGCCGGCCGGTCTTTGTGGTCCACCCCAGACGAGCGCGAAGTAGCGGCGGGCCAGACGGCCGTCCGCGCCGTGGGCCTGGAATTGTGCTGACAAACTCTGGTGGGCGGCATCCGTCTTGGCTGCGACCAGGAGGCCGCTCGTGTCTTTGTCCAGCCGATGCACGATGCCCGGTCGCTTGACCCCGCCGATGCCGGAAAGACTGTCGCCACAGTGCGCGATCAGGGCGTTGACCAGGGTTCCGGTCTCGTGTCCGACGGCCGGATGCACCACGAGGCCCGCCGGCTTGTCGATGACGATCAGATCGCGATCCTCGTAAACGACGATGAGCGGGATGTCTTCGCCGAGCGGAAGCGCGGGCTTGGGCGGGCCGAGTTCGAGACGATAGACCTCGCCCGCCCGGACCGCGCCACGTCCGGCAATGTCGCCACTGCTGCCGACCCGCGTCACCGCACCGGCCTTGATCAGCGCCTGCAGACGCGCGCGTGACAACACCTCGGCCCCCTCCGGCGGGGATGCGGCGGCTTTGAGTGCCAGCACGCGATCGAGGCGCTCGCCGGCCTCGTCGGCCTCTATGGTCACGTCCCACTGGATGGCAATTTCGCTCATATCGCGCTAATCCGCCCTTGTGAGAACCCTGGGTGAAGTGATCTATGGACGACAGTACCGAACCGCGGTCCCCTCAGGGCGCGATCCTCAGCGACGACCAGATCCGCAAGTTGCGGATCATCGTGATCGCCATGAGCATCGCACTCGTTGCCGGTGTGGCAATGCTCGTCGGCCGCGTCATCTATCTGGCAAACCGCGGCAACGAGCAAGCTCTACCGCGCGGCGCACTTGTACCTGAAGCCCGACTTCGATTGCCGACAGGCGCTGCTTTGCGAGGCACCACACTGGCGGGCGATCGATTGGCTGCGCACTATTCTGGCCCTACGGGCGACGGCGTGATCGTACTCGACCTCGTCACCGGGCGCACCCTCAGTCATGTGCGCATCGAAGCCGGCCCCTGATCAGCGCCCCAACAGTCGCCAGCTCAGCACGATGCGCGCCGCTCCTGAGACAGCGCACATGGCCGCGAAGCCGTAGGCGATGGTCGCGAACCACCCCGGCCACAGCATCATGGCGAGGTAGGCGATGATGGTTTCGGTGCCTTCGGCGAGTCCTGCGGCATAATAGATCGATTTCGCCCCCTGCGCTTGCGTCGTTAGCCCTCGCCGCTCGGCCATGATCGCGAATGCAAGAAAGGCGCTGCCATTGAGGACGATGGCCGCCAGCAGCGTCGCAGCAGCCAGCGCGTTCTGCGATGCCGCCACGGCGAAAGCGAGCGGGATCGCAGCGTAGACTGCAAAATCCAGGACAATATCGAGATATCCGCCCCGGTCGGTCGGTGTCGACGCCCGGCTGACAGCCCCATCCAGCCCATCGGCGACGCGGCCGGCGAGGAACAGCACGACGCCGAGTGACATGGCATTGAAGGCGATCGCCAAAGCCGACGCGAGGCCGAGCGCACAGCCGACCATGGTCAGGCCGTCCGCCGTCACACCGGATCTGGCGAGAGCACGGCCGATCCAGTTCAAAGTCGGATCGATCAAAGGACGAACGTGAGCGTCGAACATCTCGGTTGATGGCTCCGGGACTGACGTGGCGCTGGCGGTCGACCAACAGCCCGCCACAATGCTCGGAGATTGATCACGAACGAGCAAGGTCGGATAGTAGGCGCGCGATTCGCCTCTTGCGAGCGAGGGGCCATCCTGTCCCTGGCACGCAGACGTCTGTCGCGGCGCGCGGTCCAGCTGCGCTCCCTGGAGAACCGAGGCGTGATCAGATTCGACAATGTCGCCCTGCGCTACGACCGTGGCAGTCAGGTGTTGAGGGACGTGTCGTTCGAACTCCGCGCGGGATCGTTCTATTTTCTCACGGGTCCGTCGGGCGCAGGTAAAACGTCGTTGCTGCGTCTGCTGTTCATGACCAACAAGCCGTCGGCCGGCCGGCTCGAATTGTTCGGTGAAGACATCACCGATTATTCGACCCAGAAGCGCGCCGAATTCCGCCGCCGCATCGGCATCGTGTTTCAGGATTTCCGGCTGCTCGACCATCTGACCACGTGGGAAAATGTCGCCCTGCCGTTGCGCGTCGTCGGCCGAAAGATGTCGCATTACAAAGAAGACGTGACGGATCTGTTGCAGTGGGTCGGTCTCGGTGATCGCATGCACGCCTATCCGAGCGTGCTGTCGGGTGGAGAAAAACAGCGGGCTGCAATCGCGCGCGCCGTGATCGGTAAGCCTGAGCTGCTGCTCGCCGACGAGCCGACCGGTAACGTCGACCCCGCCATGGCACGTCGCCTT
>JANOAW010000767.1:0-2160 GCA_031411355.1 Hyphomicrobiaceae bacterium
GTGGCGCGCCCGGATGGACGTCCGGTCGCCGCATCACCCGCAGATCGTCGAGCGGCAGATGAACCGCCCCGTGATTATCGCAGCGCGCAACGGCAGTGGGAAAGCAGCCGCAGACTGGAGCGAACCCCCCGTTGGTCGACGCGGCACGAGGACGACCGCGCGCAGCGACGTTTCGGCGACGACGAGCGTCCGTACCGGCAACGTTATCGCGGCAGCTTTTCCCGGTCGGACCGGTATGGGGGCGGCCAGGCTCGGGATGCGTGGCAGACAAGGGATTGGCAGGCTCGGAGTTGGGGCGAGCGGGGTTGGGACCGTAGAACTTGGGACGGGCGGAGTTGGAGGCGGGTCGTGTCGCAATCGGCGCCGGAGTGACGCCCGCCTCTCGGCCCGGTGTTCAAGTATACGTGCGTTCGTCTGCGATCACCTTGCCATCGTTGGCCAACGTGCCGGGCGCAACCAATTCGACATGACCTTTGAGCTTGGTCACGGCCTGCAAGCTCGCCGCCACGGCTCCGCTCAACGACGCATCTTGGGACGTCGTCTCTGCACGCAGCGTCATCTGGTCCTGTTCGCCGTCACGTGCAACGACGAGCCGGACGCGCCCAAGCTCCGCGTGGCGCTTGGCGATGGCCATCACCTGTTCAGGGTGCACGAACATGCCTTTGATCTTGGCCGTCTGATCGGCGCGTCCAAGCCAGCCTTTGATACGCATATTGGTGCGTCCGCAGGGGGACGCTCCCGGCAGAACCGCAGACAAATCACCGGTAGCCAGTCGGATCATCGGGTAATCGCGATTGAACGCCGTGACGACCACCTCTCCGACTTCGCCCGCCGGTACAGGATCACCGGTGCCCGGGCGCACGATTTCGACGATCACGCCGTCGTCGATGATCATGCCCTCGGTCACGCCGTCCACAGTCTGGCTTTCATAGGCGATCAGGCCGACGTCAGCCGTCGCGTAACATTGGAGGCACATGATGCCACGAGATTTGTACTCGGCCCGCAGGGACGGAAACAGTGCGCCGCCCGATACGAGGGCGCGCGTGATCGAGGACAGGTCGCGTTTGCTCTCGGCGGCCTTGTCGAGCAGAATCTTCAAATAGTCGGGCACGCCAGCATACGCCGTCGGCTTGAGGAGTTCGATGGCGTCGAGCTGCTGCTCCGTGTTCCCGGGACCGGCGGCGATGACCGCACAGCCGAGCGCACGCGCACCCGCATCGAGTATCCAGCCCCCAGGTGTCAGATGGTAGGCGAACGTATTGTGCAGAATATCACCCTTGCGCACACCGGCGGCATGCAGTGCACGCGCCGAGCGCCACCAATCATCGCCTCGTCCCTCGGGCTCGAAAATCGGTCCGGGGGACATCATGATGCGGCCCATCAAGCCAGCAGTATCCGTCGCGAAGCCGCCGAAGGGCGGGCGCTTGGATTGCAGGTCCTTGAGCGCCGATTTACGCAGCACGGGCAGCCGCGCCAGCGCCTCTCTCGATGTCACCGTGGCCGGATCGATCCCGGCCAGATGCGCAGCCCACCCAGGTGCCAAGTCCGTCGCGCGCTTCACCAAAGCTGCGAGTTGGGCGAATTGGGCGCTGTCGCGTGCCTCGGGCGAGCGCGTCTCGAGCTGGTCATAGTGCTGGCTGGTCGCGGGCTGTGTCACGGGAGACCTCATCGAATGCCTCAGATCCTGGCTCAGACCCTGGCGCGGTTAGGTCATCGCGTCGTGCAAGGTCAAGGTCGCGGATGGTCGAAGGCGGGCAAAATCGAAAGTCCGCTGTCGTCGTGCTCAGGAGGCATCACGCCGATCGTCGACCCGCGCGGGGGGGCGCAATCGAGACTTTCACCACGTCTCGCCACACGTCACGCCGACGCAGTGTTGCCGACACGGTCTCGACCGCCTGCCGATACCGCCGCCACGCCATCGATGTTCCGTATCGCAGGGCCGGTGGCGCTCGCGTCGAAAACCGCAGCAGACGGCAAGTCGTCATTGTCCGCTCGCGGTTGCGCAATGGCCCGGTCGAGCGCCATCATGAGTCGCTGCTGGTCCGCCGGATCGATGGTCGTGTATCGCATCGTCTCGCCGGTCGCCGTCAAAACCTCGACCCGGTAAAGCCCGGATGTCGTCATCCACATGAGGTCGTGCAGCGCCGAGAGCGCGATCAG
>JANOAW010000768.1:0-2560 GCA_031411355.1 Hyphomicrobiaceae bacterium
TCAGTGACGACCAGCACCACGATGAGGCCGAGCAGCAGCTTGCTGACAGTCGCCAAGGCGTCGGACACTCGGCCGGTCAGATCGAAGACTGTTGTCATAAAGCCTGTCTGCGTTTGAAGCGTTTGATACCGAGATGCAGGCGCATGATCGCCTGACCTCTATACTCCCCTCGCGCGGGGACGGAAGATTTTGCCGTCTCAGCCGAATTTCTCGCGCAGCGCTGCCAGATGCGTCATGTCGCGCTTGGCGAGGCGTTCCCAGGTCGCCTTCGCCGCCTTGTCGAGAAAGGCCTGCTTTGCCGCGCCTGTGATCTCGACGACCTTCTGGCCGGCGTCGAGCATCTGCCTGGCTTCGACCTTGGTCAATTCGACCGTGTCGGCAACGCTCGATGCCTCGTGCTCGATGGCGACATCCTGCAGGATTTTTCTCTGTGCCTGCGAGAGGCTGTCCCACTTGGTCTTGTTGATCGAAATCAACACGTCGGTCTGGAAGAACGAGGGATCGATGCGGAATTTCGTGAACTTGTGCCAGCCGAAACCCTGATAACCTGCCACCGTGTACGCATTGGCGTTGACCAGCCCGCGTTCGAGCGAGGTGTAGACTTCACCTGGACCCTGCACGACGACACCGGCGCCGAGGCTCTCGAGAAAGTCCCGATACAGCGCGGACGAGCGGATTTTCATCTTGGAGAAATCGACGCCGCCGTCGGCGGTCCGGGTTGGCTCGTCCGTGGTGAAGATGTGGAATCCGGCACCACCGTCGACGTGCGCGAGGACGACGGCATTGCCCTTTTTGGCATAGATGTCGTTGATCAAGGCGAAGCCACCATTGGCGCGCAGATCGGCTGGCGATTTGCTCGTCGCGGCGAAGACTTCGCCTTCCGGGACGATGTTGAGATATGGTCCAGCTGGACAATTGATGATGTCGACGAGGCCGGATTTTTGCGCCTCACCCAATTGTGCCAGCGGCATGATCTCGGGCCCGCCGCGCGGCCTGATCTGGATCAATCCCTTGCCGCGTTCGTTGACCTTGGCCACGAAGGCAAGAAAGCTCTTGGCGTAGCTGACTTGGGCGGGTGTGAAGTAGACGGCGTTGAGCGTCACTTCTTGCGCAAACGCTCGGCCGCCAATGGCAAATGAGCCGACGGCCGTGCTGGCTGCAATACCGAATGTTCGTCTGTTCAGTCGTCCTGTCATCGCCGTCCCCACCTTGTCGAGGTCAAGATCCAGAACCCGCAGACTGCGCTCTCGCGTCGCGCGGCGCAATGGGGCCGCGGGTTTGCGCATTTGCGGCCGAGCCGTCGAAGCGTGCGATGGCGGCCGTCAGCTTGGCGCCGGTATCATCGGCGAGGGCCGCTGTTCGCATCGCCGCCACCGCACGATCGATGGCGGGCGTCGTCGTCGCACGGCGCGCGACGTCGAGAATGGCATCGTAATTCCGGCGACCTCGGCTGAGCGTATCGCCATAGCCTTTGATCAAGTTGCGGCATTCCGTGATCTCGCAGGCCAGGTCGTAGTTCGCCCGAGCAAAGGTCTCGATATCGGCGAGCCAAGCGTCGACACTGGCCATCTCCTCGATATAGCGCAGGGTCCGACGCCGCATCGGTTTCAGGCCGGCGACGGCATAGAGCAGCAGAAAGCCACGCAACGACGTGGTCGAAACGGTTCGACCGTGCGACGTCAGCGCGCCGACGATCCGGCGCGCGAGACTGTTGCGCAACAAAAATCGGCCGAGCGGCGCCGGCATGCTTTCAGCCACTTCCTGCAGGCGCGGATGCAGAAATTCGCGCACCTCCATGACCTGGCCCGTACCCGCACGTACCTCGCTCGCGACACGCGTGAAGCGATCCCGGCGCGTCTTGAGCTCAGCGACGCGGATGGTATCCTCGTACGACATGGCGAGTGCGAGATAGCGGGCCGTTTCCTTCGAAAGCCTATGGTCGGAATTTGGGCGCCGCCGGTCGATTTCGCAGATGCGCTCGAGGCGAACCAGATAATCGCGGGCGTGCTCGATGTCCTGATAATCGACCAGACGGCGCACGCCTTCGCGCGCCATGGCGTGGACCGGGATCGGCAAGCGCAGGACATGCCCGACCAGGGCACTCACAACAGCCGGTGGCAAAGGTGGCTCGGGTGTCGGCACTGGCGTGTCGTCGGCAGGAGATTGCGGCGTTGGGTTGCGTGCCGCGGCGAAGGCTGCTTCGAAGGCTTTGCTCGAAGCGGCCACGCCGACGCCACCGCGCTCGATCGTCGACACGAATGCCTCGCGCGCAAACGGCAAGACGCCCGCGCCTGCGAGTGCGCCGAACATCACCGCCGATATGACGCTGCCGGAGGTGGCGGCTGCGGCCGACATGTCGAATGCGACGAGGCGTAGCGCGGCCAGACGGCAGGCCTCGAGCAGTTTACCCGCTTCGACGCGACCATCGCCCATGTCGATTTTCTCGGTCATGGCGAAGACACGGCTGGTCGATGTGATCAACGTCGTCCGATCGGGCGTGACGAGGCCGCGTTGGATCGCTCGGCCGGCTTCCATCAGTTCCGAGGCGACGACCACGTCG
>JANOAW010000769.1:0-7610 GCA_031411355.1 Hyphomicrobiaceae bacterium
GTCTCCGACAAGCTGTACGAGAAGGTGATCGGCGCCTTCGAGAACTTCGGTTGGACGGTGATCACGATCAAGTACGGCCGGTTGCTGCAACGCGTGTTCGCTGAACCGGGCGGTGCGGCTCTACGCGACTGGATCGACGCGTGCCCCAACCAGATCTACTCGGCCCTGGTGTTCGAAGGCGCCAAAGGCTGGCGCCGGCAGCTCGATGCCGATCTTGCCGCACATCCCGACACGTTGGCGATCTTGCATGCCCTGCCGGATGCTGAACTCGCCGAACTCATGTGCAATCTTGGCGGCAATGATCTCGAAGCTTGCATATCCGCGTTTGAAAGCGCGCCTGACGACAAACCGGTGTGTTTCATCGCCTACACCATCAAGGGTGCGAAACTGCCCTTTCAGGGCCACAAGGACAACCACGCCGGTCTCATGACGACGGCACAAATGCAGGAGTTCCGCGCTCGCAACGCCATCAACCAGGGCGACGAATGGCTGCCTTTCTCCGGTCTTGACCAACCGGGCGAGGTCGAGACGTTTCTTAGTCGAGTGCCCTTCAACGGCAAGGGCCGTCGTCGCTTTACGGCACCCAAAATCGAGGTGCCGACCATCGCCGTTGCCGAGGCCAAGGGCGACGCCTCGACGCAGAATGGTTTCGGTAAAATTCTCGACGAGATCGCCAAAGCCGGAGGTCCCCTCGCCGATCGTATTGTGACGACGTCGCCCGACGTGACGGTGTCGACCAATCTTGGGCCGTGGGTCAATCGACGCGGACTGTTCTCGATGCAGAGCCGGGACGACGTGTTCAAGGAACGCGGCCTGCAAAGCATGCAAAAATGGGAGATGAGCCCCAAAGGCCAGCATATCGAACTCGGCATCGCCGAAATGAACCTGTTCCTCAATCTCGCGGCGCTCGGCCTGTCGCATTCGCTGTTTGGTGAGCGCCTCATTCCTATCGGCACGCTCTATGACCCCTTCATCATGCGCGGGCTCGATGCGCTCAACTACGCCTGTTATCAGGACGCGCGTTTCATGGTCGTCGCGACCCCGTCCGGCATTACACTGGCACCTGAAGGCGGCGCCCACCAATCGCTCGCGACGCCGCTGATCGGCATCTCCCAAGACGGCCTTGCCGCATTCGAACCAGCCTATGTCGACGAACTTGCCGTGATCATGGACTGGGCTTTCCGATACATGCAGCGCGACGGTCTTGGCGAACTGCCGGAGGCCGAGCAGACGACGCGCTGGTTGCGCGACGAAAAAGGCGGCTCGGTGTACCTGCGCCTGTCGACGCGCAATCTCGCTCAGGTGCCGCGAAAGGTGACACCACAATGGCGCGAGGACGTGATCCAAGGCGGCTATTGGCTGCGCAAACCTGACCCCGGCAGCGGGCTCGCCATCGTCGCCATGGGGGCCGTCATGCCGGAGGCGATCGAGGCCGCGGGCCTGCTCGCTGAAGATCGCCGCGGCGTCGGCGTTCTCGCCGTGACGTCTGCCGATCGCCTGTCGGCTGGCTGGCACAGTGCGCAGCGTGCGCGCGAACGTGGTGATCGCTCGGCCATTGCTCATGTCGAACATCTGTTGGCGGATTTGCCGCGCGACGCCGGCATCATCACCGTCTGCGATGCGCATCCAGAGACATTGACCTGGATCGGCGGCGTGGGGGGACATCGCGTGCGGGGCCTTGGGCCCGAGCATTTCGGTCAATCCGGCGATATCCACGATCTCTATGCCCATCATGGCATCGGCGTAAACGGCATGCTGGCCGCGGCGGAAGGCCTGCAAGGCGGCAAGGTGCGATATCGGCGCAGTTGATCGGCGCGCGTGGGTACGTCAGGCTCCGTCGACGACTTGACTGTGTGTGGCGGGAGTGAACGCATGACTTGCAGCTTGACCATATTGAATGGGCCCAATCTCAATCTGCTCGGCGTACGCGAGCCGCACATCTACGGCACCACCACACTTGCGGCTGTGGACGATAGCTGTCGCGCCTTCGCAGCTTTTGCCGGCGTTTCGGTCTCATGCCATCAGTCCAATCACGAAGGTGTTCTGGTCGATCTCATTCACGCCGCCCGCGGCTCAGCCGATGCGCTGATCTTCAATCCAGCTGGCTACTCGTTCACCTCCGTTGCCCTGTTCGACGCCTTGAAGACGTTCGCCGGCCCGATCATCGAGGTGCATCTGTCCAACATTCACGCGCGCGACACGTTGCACCGCCATTCCATTCTGTCGGCCGCCGTCAAAGGCGTCGTCTGCGGTTTTGGGCCATACGGCTACATCGTCGCCATGCAAGCAGCATTGCAGGCGCTAGATCGATTGCCGGCCAGCTTGCCCGAGGTTATGCGTCACGGCGCGACATAGCCTCGAGCGGGCTTGCCAGTCGGTCGCGGACCGCCGAAAACGCCGACCATGCACCCAACCGTGTCAGTGTCCGATCTCACGACCCACTTCTTCACGAAGGCTGGCATCGTCAAGGCGGTCGACGGGGTCTCGTTCGAGGTCGCGGCGGGCGAAATTCTCGGCCTTGTCGGCGAATCCGGCTCGGGCAAATCGATCACCGGATTTTCGATCCTTGGCCTGATCGACCCGCCCGGCCGCATCGTGTCTGGTTCAATCGCGTTCCAGGGCGAGGAGTTGACCACGGCGTCTGCCGCGCGATTGCAAAGCCTGCGCGGCAATCGCATCGCGATGATCTTTCAAGATCCGATGATGACGCTCAATCCGGTCCTGCGCATCGACACACAGATGATCGAGACGGTACTGGCGCATCGCAATGTGACGCGCAAGGAAGCGACGATCATCGCACGCGATGCGCTCGCCATGACGGGCATACCCGCACCCGAGAGCCGGCTGAAAGCCTACCCACATGAACTCTCGGGGGGCATGCGCCAGCGCGTCGCCATCGCCATCGCGTTTCTCAACGCGCCTGATCTGATCATCGCCGACGAACCGACCACTGCCCTCGACGTCACCATCCAGGCGCAAATTCTCGCCGAGGCTCAGCGTCTCGCGCGCGAAACCAAGACGGCGTTGATCTGGATCACGCACGATCTCGCGGTCGTTTCAGCGCTCGCGGACCGGCTCGCGGTCATGTACGCAGGCCGTATCGTCGAAAGCGGGCCGACGGACGCGATCGTTGCCGATCCGCTGCATCCCTATACACGTGGCCTGATCGGTTCCGTGCCGAGCCGCAACAAGCGCGGCGAACGGCTGGTCCAGATTCCCGGCATGACACCTTCCATGCTGGCATTGCCGGCTGGCTGCGCATTCCAGAGTCGCTGCGCGTTCGCGACGGCGCGCTGCGTCGAGCCCCAAATTCTACGCCCACTCGACGGCGGCCGGCATGTCCGCTGTTGGCGCGCACCCATCGGCTGATCAAGGAGATATCAGGTGCAGCGGGTTTTGATCATCGGCATCCCAGGTGGGGGTAAATCCACGTTTGCCCGGCGCCTCGCCGAGGTCACGAAACTGCCGCTCGTGCATCTCGATCGCGAGTTCTGGCAGGCCGGCTGGCGTCAGCCCGACCCCGCCCATTGGGAGCTGCGCCAGATCGAGCTCGCGGCCGGTGAGCAATGGATCATCGAAGGCAACTATGACCGTGGGCTGCCACTGCGACTGCCGCGCGCCGATACCGTCATACTATTCGACATTCCGCGCCTGCGCGCGCTCTGGCGGGTGGGTCGCCGCATCGTCACGACTTATGGTCGCGTTCGACCGGACATGGCCGAAGGGTGCCCCGAGCAAATCGATCCGGACTTCATCAAATATATCTGGCGATTTCCGAGTGCGCGCCGACCACGGATCGATGCGGCGCTGCAGGCGCACGATATCACACCCCTGGTTTTCAAATCGGATCGCGACAGCGCTCGCTATTTGGCCTCGCTGCGCCTGTAGGCACGTTCGCGACAATGCCGCGCTGCCCGAGGCAACGCGGCGTCGTTGTGGATGAGACGAGGCTCACCACCAACCGTACCAGCGACGACGACGATCGTGATGATCGAAGTGGCGGCGCTTATGCCCGTAGTATCGGTCGTCGTGATGCGGAGGGATCACGACATGTGGAACCGGCGGGCGGACGATGACGACGGGCGGCTGCGGTCGCAGGATCGGCGACGTCGACAGGATCGTCGGACGGCTCGGTGCGACCTGCACTCTCACGCCGCTGCGATTGTCGGGGTGACCGGAGGCGGCGGACGCTGACGATGCAGCCACGATGGTTGCGGCCAGGACGAGGCCGAAAGTGCGAGCGATGATCATTGGATGCCCCTTTGGTGTCTCGTGTTGATCGTCTCCCACGACCAACTCATGACGCTTGATATAGTTGGCGGGGGTTGAACGGCGGCTGAAGCGATCGCGCAGTCGTCGTTCATTTTCATCGCTCTGAATTTGTGCGGACCGACTGGCACGCGACGCTGCGTCGGAGTATCTGGGCCTTCGGTTTGGGATCTGTAGGCGATGGAGATAGAATGGCGACGCAGACGGCCGCCCGACACGCCGGTGATCTGGACGCGCTGGCCCGCCAGAGTTGGCTGGTAGCCGTCGGTTGCGTCACGGTGTTGGTGTCGGCTGTGTTCTGGCTGTTTCCGATCATCGACATCGCCGCAGCGCGCTTTTTCTATGCGCCGGCGGGCGGATTTATCGGCGAACGATCACCGGCTTTGGTGGGCATTCTGCGAGCTGGTCGCGCTGCGGGGTGGGTCGTCGGCGTGGCGATGCTGGTGGTTCTGGCAATCAAACTGTGGCGACCGGACCTGCTGACGCCCAGGATCTGGCGACGCTGGTGGGTGACCTTGATTGCGGTGCTGCTTGGCCCGGGGCTGCTCGTCAATGGTCTGCTCAAGGCCTATGTCGGTCGGCCACGTCCGCTGCAGACGACCGAATTCGGCGGCACGGCAGATTTTGTGCCGGTGTGGACCTATTCGAAGCAATGCGCGGCCAACTGCTCGTTCGTCTCGGGGGAAGCCTCATTCGGCTTGTTTCTGGTAGTGTTCGCGTTCTGGTTCTCGGGACCCGCGCGCTGGCTCGCCTTTGGCGCGGTCGGGCTGTTCGGGCTCGCCATGTCCGTCAATCGCATGGCATTCGGCGCTCACTATCTCTCGGACGTGCTGCTCGCGTGGTGCTTGACGGCCATGGTTATCCTGCTCGTCGATCGATACTTGCCGGCGCGCCTCGTCGCCATGTGACGGGAAACAGATGATGACCGAACTCGCAGTTGGCGGCGAAGACGCCCTGATCCAGGAATTTCTGGCGCCTCTCGCGGCCGGAGCGCCCGGCGCTTACGGACTGTTGGACGACTGCGCGTCACTGACGCCGCCGCCCGGCATGGATCTGGTTTTGAAAACCGATCCTGTGCGAGCCGGAATCCATTTCTTCGCCGACGACGATCCGGCCGACATCGCGTGGAAGGCGCTGGCGGTCAATGTCTCGGATATGGCGGCCAAGGGCGCGCGCCCGCTCGTCTACATGTTGGCCATGAGTTTTCCGGAGCCGCCGTCTCGACGTTGGCTTGAAGGCTTTGCTTCGGGCTTGGCTGAGGCACAAGCAACCTTCGGATGCCATCTGACCGGCGGCGACACGGACCGGGCACCGGGTCCTCTCGGTATCGGCGTCACCATCATCGGCACGGTGCCGATCGGGCGTATGGTTCGGCGTGCCGGCGCACAGGCAGGCGATGGCATGTTCGTCACCGGGACGATCGGCTGCTCGGCGCTCGGCTTGGCCATCAGGGGCGGCAGCGCGCCGGATCGGCACTTGTCTCGTCCCGAGGCCACATCGCTGGTCGCCCGGTATCTGCGGCCGACGCCGCGGCTCGAACTCACCGACGCGCTCCTTGGATTTGCCAACGCCGCGATGGACGTCTCTGACGGCCTGATCAAAGATGCGCGCCGGCTGTGTCGGGCGAGTGGGGTAGCTGGCACGCTGCGGCTTGCGGATGTGCCATTGGGTGACATCGCCCGCCGCTTGGTGTCGACTGAGCCGTCACTCTTGATCGACCTCGTCACGGCCGGGGATGATTACGAGATCCTGTGCACCATACCGCCGGTTCACGAGGCGGCGTTCATGGCCGCCGCAGCCGTGGCCGGCGTGGCGGTGACACGGATCGGTGATGTCGCGAGCGGCAGCGGTCTGAGTATCCTTGGGCAAAACGGCGCGCCACTGACACTGGATCGATCCGGATGGGACCATTTCCCGTCACTTTAGACATTTGTCTCGTCGAAAGGATATACAATGACGGACTTGCCCGGCGGCCTTCGATTTCGCACTATACGTCGTCGCACATGTGCGCGGGGCGGACTGCCGTTTCGCTGAAGCGGTAACCCGCGGGAAAGATGATGGCGCTGGGTTCGGGATGGCTGTTGTTCGTCGTGGCCCTCGCCTATGTTGGTGGGCTGTTCCTTGTCGCGTGGATGGGGGATCGCTTTCCGCGACCGGGCGCTCGGCCGCTCCTGTACGCAATCTCGCTGGCGGTTTTCTGCACATCCTGGACATTCTTCGGCAGTGTCGGCCTTGCGGCCGCGAGGGGTTATGATTTCATTCCGGTCTATCTTGGTGCCATCCTGGCATTTTCCGTGGGTTGGCCGTTCATCCGCCATGTCGTGCGGGTCGCGAAACGCCAAAACATCACCTCGGTCGCCGATTTTCTGGCCGCCCGGTACGGACGCAGTCAGGCGCTCGCCGCCAGTGTCGCCGTCATCACCGTCATCGCGACGCTGCCCTATATCGCACTGCAGTTGAAGGCGATCGTACTGTCGAGTGCGGTCGTGATCGGTCTCAAGCAATTGCCGACGATCGGCGGCATTTTCGATCCAGCGTTGATCGCGGCGCTGCTGCTCGCCACCTTCGCGACCTTGTTCGGCACGCGCCACGTCGACACGACGGAGCACCAGGACGGCATGATGTTGGCCGTCGCCGTCGAGAGTATGATCAAGCTGTTGGCATTTCTGCTCGTCGGCGGGTTCGTGGTGTTCGTCCTGTTTGGGGGACCGACCGAGTTCGTGCGCGCCGTCGGCGAGAGGCCGCCACTGATGGCGCTATTTGCCAGCGGCATTAATGTGCCGGCCTGGATCACCGTGACGCTGTTGAGCTTCTGCGCCATTCTGTTGCTGCCGCGACAATTCCACGTGACCGTGGTCGAGAATAAGCACCCAGACGAGGTCAAGACCGCAGCCTGGCTGTTCCCGCTGTATCTGGTGGCCATCAACCTGTTCGTTGTGCCGATCGCGGCTGCGGGTCTGATGTTCACGGGGGGGGCGCCACCGGATACGTACGTGCTGGCGCTGCCGGCATCGCAGGGTGCCGACGTGGTGTCGCTCGTCGCCTTCATCGGCGGGTTGTCGGCCGCGACAGCCATGGTCATCGTCGATTCCATTGCCTTGGCGATCATGGTCACCAACGGTCTCGCCGCACCGTTGCTCGTGCGCCGACGCGCGGCCGGTGTCGGCGATCAGGGTCTCGCCGGGCGCTTGCTGATCATCCGCCGGGCGTCGATCTTTGTCGTCATTCTGCTCGGCTATGGGTTCTACCTGCTGTTGTCGCAGACAGCGCCTCTCGCCAGCATCGGATTGGTCGCTTTTGCGGCCATAGCGCAACTTGCGCCGTCGTTTTTCGCCGGTTTC
>JANOAW010000770.1:0-10200 GCA_031411355.1 Hyphomicrobiaceae bacterium
CCGAAGCGGAACGTGTTCTTCAAGCCGCGATTGACGATCTGATCCGAAACCCCGACGTCGACGATATAGGGAATATCGTAACGGGCGGCAGCCTGCGAGGCGGCCAGTACGATCGGCGATGCGAAGCCACCGACGATGGCAGCAACCCCCTCGCCCTGCATGCGCTCGACTTCGGCTGTGCCGCCCTCGGGATTTGAACGCGCGTCGCCAAACACCATCTGCAACTGGGCGCCGCCCATCGACTTGATGCCGCCGCTGGCATTGATTTCGTTCAAGGCGATTTCAGCACCCAGCCGGCCGTATTCGCCGTCTTGAGCAAGCGCACCCGTGACGGGTTGGAGAATACCGATTTTGATGGCCGGTGCCTGAGCGCGCAAGATGGACGGTGCGGCGACGACCGCTGCTGCGGCGGCCCCCGTGCGCTGCAGGATAGTTCTACGATCGATCGTCATGCGGTAACGCCTCCTCGAGCCGACTGTCGACTGACGTCATAGGGCACCGCACAGGAGCTTGTCGACATGTCCCAGCACAGCCTATTGGTCGATCGACAACGGGGGGCGCCATGGCGAACGTGATGCGGCACGATGCGACGTTCGCCGTCGCGTGCGACGTGTTGGTCATCGGTGCCGGCGCGGCTGGATCGATCGCGGCACTGCGGGCGCACGAGGCAGGCGCACATGTCGTCGTGCTCGAGCGAGACGGTCTCGCGCGCGGATCCACGGCGCTGTCGGCGGGGCTCGTTCCGGCAGCCGGCACACGCTTTCAGGCGACCATCGGCATCGCGGATTCCCCCCCGCAATTTGCCGCCGACATCATGGCGAAATGTCATGGCGAAGCCGATCCGGACACAGTCGCAACAGTCGCCGAAGCCGTTGGCCCCGCACTCGAATGGCTGGCGGATCGACATGGCTTGGCGTTCTCGGTAATCGATAATTTCACCTATCCCGGCCATGCCGCGCGCCGTATGCACGCGCTTCCCAGCCGGTCCGGCAGCGAACTGATGGATCGGCTGCGGCTCGCAATCGAGACCGCCGGCATCGACGTGGTGTTCAATGCACGCGCCGAAACACTGTTGATTGGACCTCATGGACGAATTGTCGGCGTCGCATTCATACGCCCCGACGGCGCGCGTGAAATGATCGGCTGTCGCGCCGTGGTGCTCGCCTGCAACGGCTATGGCGGCAACGCGTCTCGCGTTGCAAAGCACATTCCAACGATGGCGCGCGCCCTCTATTTCGGCCATCCCGGCAATCAAGGCGATGCGCTCGCATGGGGCGAAACACTGGGCGCCGCAACACGTCATTTATCCGGCTACCAGGGGCACGGGTCCGTTGCCCATCCACATGGCATCCTGATCACGTGGGCCACCATGACGGAGGGCGGCTATCAGGTCACCCTCGACGGGGCGCGCTTCGCCAACGAGACGCAAGGTTACTCCGAGCAGGCCGAGGTGGTGCTGCGCCAGCGCGATGGGCTCGTGTGGTCGATCTTTGACGACCGCATCGCCGGCATCGCCCGCCAGTTCGAGGATTTCCGCACAGCCCTGAGCGCGGGCGCGATCGTGACTGCCGATACGGTCGACGAGCTGGCACGCAGGTGCCACCTCCCCGTTGACGATTTTTCCCGCACCGCCACCGAGGTGGATCATTTGAAAATCGCAGGTGCGATCGATCGATTCGGTCGTGCGTGGGCCAGCCAACCGGTGCTCGTGGCACCGTTCTGCGCGGTCAAGGTGACCGGCGCCGTGTTCCATACGCAAGGCGGCCTCGTGGTCGACCGTCAGGCCCGGGTCGTCGATGACAAAGGCGACCCGATTGTCGGGATGTATGCAGCCGGCGGCGCCGCCTGCGGGGTATCGGGCGCGCAGGCCTCCGGATATCTCTCCGGCAACGGGCTTCTGACGGCGGTCGCCTACGGCTTCATCGCCGGTGCACAGGCGGGCGAGAACTGTTGAACTCCGCTGTTGATCTTCGCTTGCGCCGAACGCGCGACGGATGCCACATGGTGGCGTCGTCGAACCCGCGTGTGCCTAATCGGCATCGCACACAGGTTTGATAAGGCATGTTCCAAGAACGTGCTTGAAGGCCGGTCGCCAATCACCATTTGCTGCCTAATCGCAGAGGGTGATCCGCCTGCCTGAGTGGTGTCGACCGACGGGACCGGCCCGAAAGTTTAGACATCGTATCGTAGCGTAGTCGCCGGGCCTCGTGGGACGGCCGACGCGAGGGCATGGATTGGCCATAGACTGCGTTCATTGTGGCGACCGGCGTCACAGGAGACACTCATGAGCGACGACAAACCGACCCGGGCCGCACGCGACACCTTCCCGGTGTTGCCGCTCCGCGACATCGTAGTCTTTCCGCATATGATCGTGCCGCTCTTTGTCGGGCGCGAGAAATCGATCAATGCGCTGGAAGAAGTCATGCGGTCCGACAAGCAGATCCTGCTCGTCGCGCAAAAGAACGCCGGTGACGACGACCCCGCGCAGGATGCGATCTTCGAAGTTGGGACACTTGCGTCGGTGCTGCAACTGTTGAAGTTGCCCGACGGCACCGTCAAGGTGTTGGTCGAAGGCGTGCAACGCGCCAAGATCATGCGCTACACGCCGCGTGCCGAATATTTCGAGGCCGACGTCCTGCGCATCGCCGAGCAGACGGGTCCGAAAGACGAGATCGAGGCGCTCGGCCGCTCGGCCGTGGCGCAGTTCGAAGGCTACGTGAAGCTCAACAAGAAGATTTCGCCGGAAGTGTTGGGATCGGTCAGCCAGATCGAAGACCATTCCAAACTCGCTGACACCATCGCCTCGCATCTGGCGATCAAGATCGCCGAGAAGCAGGAAATTCTCGAGACCACCATTATCTCGGAACGCCTCGAAAAGGTGTATACGTTGATGGAGAGCGAGATCTCCGTCCTGCAGGTCGAGAAGAAAATCCGTTCGCGCGTCAAGCGTCAGATGGAGAAGACCCAACGCGAGTACTATTTGAATGAGCAGATGAAGGCCATTCAGAAGGAACTCGGCGACGGCGAAGAACGCGATGATATCGCTGAATTCGAAGAGAAGATCGAGAACACCAAGCTGTCGAAAGAGGCCAAGGACAAGGCGCAGGCGGAACTCAAAAAGTTGCGCCAGATGAGCCCGATGTCGGCTGAAGCGACGGTTGTGCGCAATTATCTTGATTGGCTTTTGAACATTCCATGGGGTGTCAAAGGCAAGGTCAAGAAGGACATTCCCGAGGCGCAGGAGACGCTCGACAAGGAGCACTATGGCCTCGACAAGGTCAAAGAGCGCATCATCGAGTATCTCGCCGTGCAAAGTCGGACCCAGAAAATGAAGGGGCCGATCTTGTGCCTCGTTGGGCCTCCGGGCGTCGGCAAAACCTCGCTCGGCAAATCGATCGCCAATGCGACCGGTCGTGAATTCGTGCGCATGAGCCTCGGCGGCGTGCGTGACGAAGCCGAAATTCGCGGCCACCGCCGCACCTACATCGGCTCGATGCCCGGCAAGGTCATCCAGTCCATGAAGAAGGCAAAGAAGGCTAATCCGCTGTTCTTGCTCGATGAAATCGACAAGATGGGGCAGGATTTCCGTGGCGATCCCGCAGCCGCCCTGCTGGAAGTGCTCGATCCCGAGCAGAACGCCACGTTCAACGACCATTACCTGGAGGTCGACTACGACCTGTCCAGCGTCATGTTCGTCACCACGGCCAATACGCTCAATATCCCACCGGCCTTGCTCGATCGGATGGAGATCATCCGACTCGCCGGTTACACGGAAGAGGAAAAACTCGAGATCGCCAAGCGCCACCTCATTCCTGGAACGCGTGAGGACCACAGTCTGTCCATGGATGAGTGGGTGGTCGAAGACGCCGCGTTGCGCGAATTAATTCGCCGCTACACCCGCGAAGCCGGCGTTCGCTCGCTCGAACGCGAAATCTCCAAACTTGCCCGCAAGGCTGTGACCAGCATCATGGCTGGCAAAGCCAAAGCTGTCGCCGTCACGACGGCAAACCTGGAGGACTTCCTCGGCGTTCCCAAATATCGCTATGGCGAAGCCGAGTTGGAAGATCAGGTTGGCGTCGTCACCGGGCTTGCATGGACCGAAGTGGGCGGGGAAATCCTGACCATCGAAGGCGTCATGATGCCGGGCAAGGGTCGTATGTCCGTGACCGGCAACCTGCGCGACGTCATGAAGGAATCGATCACGGCTGCCAACGCGTACGTTCGCTCGCGCGCGGTCGAGTTTGGCGTCACCCCGCCGACCTTCGAGAAAAAGGACATCCACGTCCACGTGCCGGAAGGCGCGACGCCGAAAGACGGACCTTCGGCGGGCGTGGCGATGGTAACGGCGATCGTGTCCATACTGACCGGCATACCGGTGCGCAAAGACGTCGCCATGACGGGCGAAATCACGTTGCGTGGCCGTGTGCTGCCAATCGGCGGCTTGAAGGAAAAGCTGTTGGCGGCACTGCGGGCCGGCATCAAAACGGTCATCATCCCCGACGACAACGTCAAGGATCTGGCCGAGATCCCCGACGAGGTGAAGAGGAAGCTCGACATCAAGCCGGTCAAGATGGCGGAAGACGTTTTGCGCATCGCGTTGACGCGCATGCCTGAACGTATCACTTGGGACGAGGAAGCTGCGGCGTTGGCCGAAAAGGCCGAGAAAGCTGCGGACGGTGCGCGCATCGGCGTGCACTGACGGGTTCGTCGACGGCGAGCCAAACTGACATCCAACATTCGGCGCTCGGCTTCGGCCGGGCGCCGATTTCGTTTCGACCCCGTCGACCGAGAAACCTCAACGACGCAGCACGCGCTTGGCCCAGTCCGGATCGTCGCTCGTCGACTTGGGTTTTGGCTGTGGCGCCGGTGGCCGGGGCGCAGCCGCTGGCGCTCGCGGTGCGGCGGTGTCCGAGCCCGCTGGGGCCTTCGCAGTGTCGGGCGTAGCACGGATTGCGGCCGCGACCGTCGGCGAGACGGACATCCAATCATCGCTTTCGGCGCCGGTCACCAGCTCCTCGCCGCTCCGCACAGCCGTTGACAGGCGAGTTTCGGCCAGCTCTTCGCGTCGAAACCAGTACATATCGGCATGTGGCGTCGCCAGCATGCGCAGCATGACGACGGAATCGACACCCATCTCGACGAAATAATCCTTCAGTCGCGTGTATGTGGCGTCGGGAATTTTTCGGTTGGTTGCTTTGGCAGGTTCTCCGTCGGTCGAGGCATAGTAGGCGCCCTGGTGCACGCCGACCATCGACGACAGGCCGACGGCACGCGTCGCGCCGGCCGCCAGAATGTTGGTGCAGGCGGAGGCGCAGACCGCGAGCTTGCCGCGTGGCACCGCGAACGCGACACCCTTGGCCTTGGCAACTTTGCACACGTCCGCCGATGCGCGGCAGTCGACCAGCTCAGTGCGTGTCACGTAGACGTCGAGCCCACGCGCCCGGACCATGCGGCCGATGTCGAGCGACGCCTGAATCCGGCCCCCGGCCGAGTTGATGAACACCGGCAACTTGCGCTCACCGATCGCTTTCAAGACGGCCCTGAACTTGTCGGCGGTCGCCCCGTCGATATCGCCTTCGGCAGAAATCCATTCAGCGCAGTGTTCGCCGCACTTGGGGTCGGCGTTGCGCACCAGCCGCACCTCCATCGGTCGGCCGGCCGCCTTGTCCGAACTGGTCAGAATGCGCAGGGCGACGATAGCGCCTTGATGGTTCGGGCTGACAGCCAGCACCTTGCGGAAATCCTCCGCCGCGCTGGCCGGCGCCTTCAGATGAAAGTGCACCAGCCCGCGATAGAAGCGCGCGTAGGCGCTCTCCTTCATGCTCAGGGACCGGTCCAGATCGACCAACGCCGCAGCATACGACTTCAATTGCGTCTGCGCAGCACCCCGGCTCGCCAATGTCGTCGCGGTCGCCGGGCCGATGCCCACGGCTTTGTCGCAATCGGCGAGCGCCCGGGCAAATTTTCCGGCAACCAGATGCAGTTCACAACGAATGGCGTGCGCCAGGAACGACGCGCCGTCGAGCTCGACGGCCATGTCCGCGTCGGCAAGCGCTTGCGCCACCTTGCGCTTGCCGAGATACGCCACCGCCCCGAGCAGATACGCCGGCTGAGATCGCGGCTCGCCGACGATGATCTTGTCCAATTCGACGAGAGCGAGATCATAATCACGTCGGTCCAACTGCGATCGCACCACATCGAGTGCCGACGACCGGTCGTTGGCCCGAGGCGGCGCGCTCGCACTCGCAGCCGGTGCCGGCGTGATCGGCCTCGGCTCGGTCGCCGCGGTTTTCATTTCAGCGGCGGTGGCCCTGTCAGCCGCAGCCTTGGCGCTGTCTCCGAGGGCCGCATACAGGGCCGCACGTCGCTCGAAACCCAATGGCGACCGGGGTGCGAGCTCGATCTCTGTGGTGGCGTCGACGAGCGCGAGATCCACACGGCCGAGCCGCTGATGGGCGAACGAGCGGTTCGCATACACGCTTGGATCCTTGGACCCGAAGGATATGGCCTTGGTCGCACTCTCGATCGCCATCGCCCAATCGTTTCGGCGCACGGCGACATAGCTGCGCATGGCCAGCACCTGAGGCGAGCTGGGCGCGATTTTTCCAGCGTCGTCGAGGTCCACCAGGGCCGTGTCGACATCGCCACGCTCGGCCCGCATGCCCGCACGTGCGACGCGGCCTTCGATGTTGCGCGGGTCGAGCTCGACGACCCGATCGAGGTCGGCCAGGGCTGCGTCTTTGTCGCCGGTTCGCCGCAGCAGCGCTGACCGCCGCAGACGGGCACCGACATGGCGTGGATCGAGTGCCACCACCGTCGTCAGGTCGGCCACGGCCTTGCCCAGTTCGGCGTTGTCCTGATGCAGGCCGGCGCGATAAAAATAAGCGGTGGCAAGCGATGGATTGCGCGCGATTGCGGCGTCGAAATCGGCCTTGGCGCGGATGCGATCGAACATGCCGACATGCGCGCGGCCACGTTCCACATGATACGCGGCGTTGCCCGCATGAAACGTCAGTGCTGCGGTGAACTGCGTCACGGCATCGGCGAACAGCCGCATGTCGAGGTAGACCAGCCCTTTCTGGAAATGGGCGCTGGGATAAGCCGGCACGATGCCGATGACGCGATCCAGGTCGGCGAGAGCGGCCGTATGGCGGTTGAGCTTTGATTTCGAAATTGCGCGCAACAGCAGCAGCGATACGTCGTCGGGCGCAAGGGTCAGACCACCGTCGAATTCGCGCAACGCACTCTCGTGCTCGTTGCGCACGACCTTGGCCAATCCGCGAGCTTCAAACACCACGGCACGTGTGGGGGCGAGGCCAAGGATCTTGTCGACGTCGACCTGCACAGCCGCGCTGTTGCGCGCCTCGGCTGAGAGCAGAACGCGCCGGCTCAAAGCCAAGGCATGGTCCGTATCGATTGCCAGTGCGGCATCGGCGTCCGCAAGCGCCGCCTGGCGATCGTCGAGAAGCCGATGCGCGATACTGCGCCGCGTCAAGGCGTCGACGAGTTTCGGGTCTCGCGCCAGAGCGGCTGTACACGCCGTCACGACTTTGGCCGGCGAGGCATACCGGTCGCAGCCGGCAACCGCCAAGGCGTCGGCGATTGGCGAGCTGTCTGCGGGCGCAGCGTGTTGCGCTCTGGCAGTGTGAATGCTGGCTGAGTGGACGCTGGCCGTAAAGGCGACCGCGGCGCTTATTGCCATCAAGTGTCGACGCACGTTCGCCCCACGCAACCACCATTCACATCGAAACGATGCTACACGCCATAGACAGGTGCTGCAATGCGATCCACGTATCAGCGCAGTTTCAACGTCGACAGCGCAACCAGTGCCAGGATCACCGAGATGATCCAGAATCGCACGACAACGGTACTTTCGGGCCAACCTTTTTGTTCGAAGTGATGATGCAGCGGCGCCATGCGGAACACGCGTTTGCCGGTCATCTTGAACGACGCCACCTGAATGATGACGGACATGGCCTCGAGCACGAAGATGCCGCCGGCGATGGCAAGTACGATCTCGTGCTTGATGGCGACGGCGATGGCGCCGAGCGCGCCGCCGAGTGCGAGCGATCCGGTATCGCCCATGAAGATCATGGCCGGCGGGGCGTTGAACCACAGAAACCCGAGACCTGCCCCGATCAGCGCGCCGCAGATGATGGCGAGTTCGCCTGCTCCGACGACGCGGTGGATCTGCAGGTAGTCGGCGAATTTGGCGTTACCGGCAAGATAGGTGATGATCCCGAAGGTGGCGGCGACGATCATGACCGGCACGATGGCGAGACCGTCCAACCCGTCGGTTAGGTTGACGGAGTTGCCGGCGCCCGCCACGACGAGCATGCCGAAAATAACGAACAACGCAGCGCCGAGCGGCAACACGAAGGTCTTGAAGAACGGGAACGTCAAAGCCGTCGCAAGATTGGTTTTGTCGAGCCGCATCATGGCATAGGTGGCGAGCGCGGCGATGGCGAGCTCGAGCAGCAGCCGGCCGCGCGATCCAAAGCCCGACGTCGATTGTTTGGTCACTTTCAGATAGTCGTCGTAAAACCCGATGGCACCGAAGCCGAGCGTGACGCCGAGCACGATCCACACGTAGGGGCTTTTCCAGTTGGCCCACAACAGCGTCGAGACGGTAACGCCAGCGAGAATCATCAACCCGCCCATCGTCGGCGTGCCGCGCTTGGCGAAATGTGATTTTGGCCCGTCCTCACGGATCGGTTGGCCCTTGCCTTGTTTCAGGCGCAACAGGTCGATGATCGCCGGCCCAAACAGCATCACGAACAGCAATGACGTGAACACGGCGCCGGCTGTACGGAATGTCTGATAGCCGAACACGTTCAAGGGTCCGATGGCGTCCCTGAAATTATACAGTTCGTAGAGCATCCCCGGCCATCCCCACCCGCGTCAGCGGCTCACGCAGTCTTGTCGTTCCCGTCGCGACCCAAGGCTCTGACGGCGGCGACGATCGGCGCCATGTGGGTGCCGAGCGAACCCTTGATCATGATCACGTCGCCCGGTTGAAGTGCGGCGGCGACGGTTGTTGCGATGTCGGTCGACTTGGCACCCCAACCGCCCCGTTTGGATGGCGGCAATGTTTCGTAGAGACCATGCATATGCTCGCCGCAAGCAAAAACCAGATCGGCGCCGCTGTCGTCGACCGAGTCTTTCAGACCGAGGTGAAGCTCCGGCGCCTGCGCGCCCAATTCACGCATATCACCCAAAACGGCGATACGGCGGGTCGTGGTCGGCGGGCCGTAGCGCCTTGGCGCCTCAGCCAGGCGTAGAACGTCGAGTGCTGCCCGCATGGAGGCTGGATTGGCGTTGTAGCTTTCGTCGATCAGCAGAATAGCCGATGATCGGTCGAGCCATATGTCGACGCGCGCCCCACGTCCCGCCGTCGATGACGTGTCACGGAGCGCCTGCAGGAAACGCGATGGCGGCAGTGAAATCGGTTTGTCCGCGGACAGTTTCAGATCTGCGTCGGTGAGCACGCCGAGTTCGATGCCGACGGCAATCACCGCCACCGAATTGAGCGCATGATGTCGGCCGATCAGACCGATTTCATAATCGAACGCGATGCCGAGGGCGGCCGCTCGAACGTATGTCGAATGAGCCTGGATGCTGGTCTCGAGCAGGCGCACGTCTGACTGTTCGTGCGCGCCGAAAGACCTCACTTGGGCGCCATGTTTTTCGGCGCTCTGCGTCAAGCGGGCAAAATGGGGGCTGTCCCGCAGGACAATGGCAATCCCTCCATCGCGCAGGCCCTCGAAGATCTCGGCCTTGGCCTCGGCGACACCGAACTCGCCATCGGCAAAATTGCCGACATGCACCGGCAGCACGTTGGTGACGATGGCGACGTGAGGTCGGGCCATGCGGGTCAGCGGACGGATCTCGCCTGAGTGATTCATGCCGATCTCTATCACCGCGTAGCGTGTGTCCGCGGGCATGCGCGCCAAGGTCAGCGGCACGCCCCAGTGATTGTTGAACGATTTCTCCGGCGCATGCGTCTTGCCAAAAGGCGACAAGCAGGCGCGCAACATCTCTTTAGTTCCGGTCTTGCCGGCCGAACCCGTGACGGCGATGACGGTCGCCTCAGCGGACAAGCGTGCGCGAGCGGCGCGCGCGATGGCTTCGAGTGCCGCCAAGGGATCGGCCACGCACAGAAGCGGGCCATCATCGGCCCGGCGCACATACTCAGACGAC
>JANOAW010000771.1:0-3497 GCA_031411355.1 Hyphomicrobiaceae bacterium
CCAGGGATTGCGTCAGGTCGCCATTGCCTTCGTTGGTGACGATGATCGACGAACCGGTTTCGGCGACGAGAAAATTGGCGCCGGTGATACCGACGTCGGCGCGAATGAAACTGTCGCGTAAAACCGACCGGGCCTCGCCGACCATCGTCGCCGCATCGCTCATGTCTCGGTCGGCCGGCAGATGCGTGTGAACGCGCCGGAAATCTTGCGCCACCTGTTCCTGCGTGAGGTGAATGGCGGGCGCGATGATGTGGCTCGGTGTCTCCTTGCGGATCTGCACCAGATATTCGCCGAGATCAGTTTCGACCACCTCGATGCCACCGGCCGCCTCGAGATAGGCGTTAAGGCCGATCTCCTCTGAAACCATCGACTTGCCCTTGGTCACAGTCTTGGCGCCGGCCTCACGACAAATCTTCAGGATGGTGGCGCGAGCGTCTTCGGCCGTCGCAGCGAAATGTACTTTCGCGCCGGCCGCAATGGCGTTCTTTTCATAGGTTTCAAGATACAGATCGAGATGGGCGAGGGTGTGATCCTTGATGCCTTTCGCCGTTTCGCGCAGCGCCTCGAACTCGGGCAAGTTGGCGCGCGCCTTGGCCCGGTTGGCGACCAAGCCACCCTTCAACCCCCCGAGCGCCTTTTGTAACTGCACGTCGGCCAGTGCCGCTTTGGCGTTCGACTTGAATGCGTGCGATGTGGGCTGCATGACATCTCTTTGCAAAAGTTCGGCAACGGTACTAGCGGCCGCTGCCGACCAAAGTCTAGTCCGTGACGGCCGCGCTTGTGGTCGCAAATGACTGATCAAACGGGCATGTTTGCAAAATCATAACCCTTGGTTCGTAGCGTCGGCGACGTTTTACCATTTATGAGATATAACGATCCATGGTACGGATCGATACCGTGAATCGGGGACCTCGGATGAGGTATCGACTTGTCATCGACGACGACGGCGACGTCTGGCCGGCCGACGACACGGCGTTGTCCACCTATCTGCGATCGGATCGGTCTGGCACCGACCTGCAGCCGTTCCTGATCGGCAATCTCGGCTTCATCGGCGTCTCACCTGGCCCACGGCGCATCGATCTCACATTCGACCACCAAACGGTTTCGCCAAAGGCGCTCGGCGGCGCCATCTATTGGTTGAGCGAACAGGATTTCGCGCCGACGCGCGTCACCAATCTGTCGAGCCCCGATGTGGTCGCTTTGTTCGCCACGCGCGGCGACTTGATTGCATCCCTTTCCGATCTCCTGTCGCAGCGCAAAGCCGTCTCCACCGTCACACGGCTGACGATTGCGCTTGAAACATCGGCGTTCGCCACGCGTTGGCGTGCGGCGATGGACATTTGCGAGGAAGTCGAACGACCCCAGGCACGCAACCGCATTCTCAACGATCTCTTTCAAGGCTATTTCTCGATCCTGTCGCGGTCGGAGGATGGTGATTGCACAATCGATTATTTGGGCGACGCCTATGCGGCCTGGGAGCCCGAATTTCATGCCCAGGCGATCGGCCGCACGTTTCGGGACGTGTTCGACAAGCGCGCAGGTGGCCTCGTCGCGGACGGGTATCGCGAGATCGCTGGCCACCGGCTGCAGCCGGCAGCCGAATCTGTGCGCGCGCTGATCAATTTCCCGAATAGACCCGCCCGCCGCATCAACTACGATCGCGCCATTCTACCCATAGGCGCGCACCGGCTGCTGGTTGCGAATTTTGTCCACTAGTCCATCGGCCGAGATGCCGAGGCGACAATGCCGATCAAGCCGTCGGTGCAGATGATCCATGTCCGACCACAGGAATAAGCCTTCGTACATCACCGTCTCGGCGCTGCGGAGGCTGAAACTCTCTTCGTGATGTTGAAAATGGCTGTAGCGCTGCACGTCTGGCCGACGCAGTGCGATCGAGGCGACGCCGATCTCATACGCGCAGTCCCATTGCGACAGGGCGTAGAAGCGCGCGATTTCGGGCAAGATGTAACCGAAACCTTGGCCGCGACGGCTCGGATGAACCCAGAAAGCTCCTGGATAGAAAACGTTGCCGCGCAGTTTACCTGCGCTTTCGGCGGGAACGCGGCACGTGATCTCGGCGCGCCTGAGGTTTGCGTTCTCGCCGAACCAGAATGTCAGATCTTCAAAGGCATCACGGACGCAGCGGTCGCCCAACGCCTCGTGGACCACCGCAATGCTGGTTACGGCCACCCCACCCCGATCATAGCCGACGAAGCATGCCGCCGCGTCGTCGCGCACGGTCCTGACGCGCGGATCGAAACATTCGGCCAACGCGCGCCATGAGCTTTTATTGGCGACGTGCAGGTCGACCAGGTCGGCAAAGCTGGCGCGACGCAAGGTAATGTCGTGCTCGGCGAGTCGAGCCTCCGCATCGAGAAACAGCCGACCCAGCTTTTGGCGAGGCTCGCGCTGGAGCTGCAGGTCGTCGACGAACGATCCGCCGGATGCGGCGTTCGACACGTGGGCGGTGGTGATCGTCACGAATTCCCCCAATCGATAACATTTCAACCACCAATAACTTTACTCTGGCTTGCACAAAGTCAATTGCACATGCTAAAATTACATTCCTTAAGGTTGCTATTTGCATTGGTAGCGCTCATGTCGGCACCGGCACTGTCTGTTGGCCCCTCACGCATCGACATCGTCATTGGAGCGCGGCTCGTTACGGCGCTGGAAGCGCGCATGATCAGCAAGACCGACCTTGGTCGCCATCTGGCGCAGCCACTCGAAACCGTCGAACAGTTCTGCCGCGGCGATCGGCGCATAGGCCCCGCGCGCCTATTGGCGATCTGCGAACTCTTGAACATCAGTGTCGGTTGGTTTTTCGCGGAATGATCGGCTGCGTCAGCGAATGACGTCGATGCGCACGTGCGCAACGCCTTGACCTGTCATGCCGATTTGCTCGGCCGCGGCAAGTGACAGGTCGATCACACGACCCGGCTTGAACGGCCCGCGATCATTGATCCGCACCACGACCGAGCGGCCGGATGCGACATGCGTGACGCGGACGCGGCTGCCGAACGGCAACGTCCGATGCGCGGCTGTCAGCCCCTGCTTGTCGAAGCGCTCACCCGACGACGTCATTTGCTCCTGCCAGTAGAACGACGCCAGGCCGGCCAACAGATGCGCGGGACCAACGAGGGCACGCGGTGGCGGTAGTGAGCCGGTCGGACGAGCGGCGGGCTGTTGAACCGGCTCCGACGGGACCACACGTGGATCGTGTGGCGTCACGGTGAGCTTTCCCCACGCCACACGCCCCGGTTCTGCAAGCGCGGGTTCTGGAATGACGACCGTATGCCAGCCCGATTGGCCGCCCGGCAACTGTCTGGTCGGATCGCGCGCGTCGGTCCGCAGCGGCGCAATCAGCGCGACCGCGGACATGACAATGATGAAGCAAATGCGGCGCATCAAGTTCCGGCAACAGAGCCACCGGCACAGGTGTCTGACCCCAGGTCAGACACACTCGCCGCTCGACCGTGCAATGGGATGATTCGCGG
>JANOAW010000772.1:0-1740 GCA_031411355.1 Hyphomicrobiaceae bacterium
CAGGTTCACAGTGGGAAATTAGCGCAGCGGCACGGAGGAAGAAACCGCCGATTTCCTATCCCAGCACCTCGCGCAGCGCGGCGAGGACGAGATCGACGTTGCGCACGGTGGCGCCGTGGCCCATGAGGCCGATCCGCCAGGCTTTGCCGGCCATGACGCCGAGGCCGGAGCCGATCTCGATGCCGTATTCCTCGAGCAGACGGCGACGCACCGTGGCGTCGTCGGCGCCGGCGGGGATGTGGATGCAGTTCAGCGTGTGCAGGGAATGCGTGGGGACGTATTTGATGCCCATCGCTTCGAGTCCGGCGCGCAGACGGCGGTGCATTTGCGCGTGGCGTTCGATGCGATTTTCGAGATTCTCGGCGCTCGGCTCGAATACTTCGCCTTCAGTCGCCGCTGTATCACCCTTGTAATCGGCGAGAAGTGTGGCGAGTTCGGGTCGCGCTGGCATATCGGCACGATCTGGCTTTGCGGTCGGGATGAAGCGGCCCAGCGTGCGGTTTTGCGGCTTGAAATAGGCTTTAGCTACACGTGAGACATCGGCAAGAGACACCTTGGCCATACGGTCACGCTGATAGAAAAAGAAGCGCCAGTCGCCCATCGCGATGGCCTCCGATAGTGACACTGCAAAGCGCCCAGAGTCAGCAATCGTCTGGTCGTAACCACGCGCAACTTGCAGTTTGACGCGATCCAGCTCGGCCTCGGTGAACGGCTTGTCACCCGTCGCTTCAATCGTCGAAAGCAGCACGTCGCGCGCACGATCCATCGAATGAGTTTTGTTGAGCATCACCCAATAGCCCATCAGGCTGGGATCAAACATGACGTCGCTTTCAACATCAACGCCGACCGCCAGCTTCGCCTTGACCAGCGCCTGATACAGCCGCCCTGCGGGCTCAATGGTCATCAAATTCATGAGCATTTGCAGCGCAGGTGTGTCGGCATGTGATGCCGGGGGCGTGCGGTAGGCCGCGAACAAAAACTGACTGTCGCCAACGCGACGAACCGTGATCTCCCGTTCGCCGTCCTGCGTTGGCTCCACCGTCCACAGCTTGGGCAGCGTGCGCGTGGGCTTGGCGAGTTTTCCGAAGTTTTCCGCGATCAGCGCCAGCGTCTTGCCTTCGTCAAATTTCCCGGCAACCAGTAGCACCGCGTTATCCGGCTGGTAGTACGTGCGGTAGAACGCACGCAGATTTTCGATTCCGACATTTTCGATGTCGCTACGGTTACCGATGGTGGAATTTCCGTAGTTATGCCACGCAAATGCCGTCGCAAAAACCTTTTGGTAGAGCGTGCCTTGCGGACGGTTCTCACCCATCTCGAATTCGTTCCGCACCACCGTCATTTCGGTATCGAGTTCTTCGCGCAGGATGTTGGAGTTGACCATGCGATCCGCCTCCATTTCGATGGCCCATTGAAGGTTGGCGTCTGATGCCGTGAAGCTCTCGTAATAGTTCGTACGGTCAAGCCAGGTCGTGCCGTTGTTGATGAAACCGCGATTGGCCATGTCTTGCCATAGTTTTGGGTACTTCGGCGTTGACTTGAACAGCATGTGCTCAAGCAGGTGCGCCATGCCGGTTTCGCCGTAGCCTTCGTGCCGGGAACCAACCAGATAGGTGATGTTCACGGTGACTTTGGGGCTGGACGCATCGGGGAAGAGCAGCACGCGAAGGCCGTTGGATTTGAGCGTGTATTCGCTGATGCCTTCGACTTTGGGGCCTGCGTTGTAAGCCGGGTTTGTCG
>JANOAW010000773.1:0-3243 GCA_031411355.1 Hyphomicrobiaceae bacterium
AACCGTGTCGATGCCGCCGGTGCTGGTTTCGACCGTCTTATCGGTGGTGCTGTCAACAGGTATCGCCGCGAGCCCGAAATGTGCCGCGCACAAAGTTCTGATCGTTGCGGCGGAAATGCAACGCGACCAGATCGGCCAGGAGTTGATCGCGCGATAGCCGCTCACCGACTGTCACGGTGAATGTCATCGCCGTGTAAGTTTCCACCGAGCCGATACCGTAGATGCACGAAACCGAAGCCACGATGATCACGTCGTCGCGTTCGAGCAGAGACCGCGTCGCGGCGTGCCGCATGCGATCGATCTGTTCGTTGATGCTCGACTCTTTCTCAATGTATGTATCGGTGCGCGGAACGTACGCTTCCGGCTGATAGTAATCGTAGTAGGAGACGAAGTACTCGACCGCGTTCTCGGGGAAGAAGCTCCTGAACTCGCCGTAGAGCTGCGCCGCCAGCGTCTTGTTCGGTGCCAGGATCAGCGCTGGCACTGTGTCTCGGCGATAACGTGTGCCATGGTGAAGGTTTTGCCCGAACCCGTGACGCCGAGCAGCACCTGATTGCGCTCGCTCTGTTGCACGCCGCCGACCAGTTCCTTGATGGCGGTCGGCTGATCGCCGTTCGGCTTGAACTCCGACACAAGTTCGAAGCGCACGCCGCCCTCACTCTTCTCGGGCCGCTCCGGCCGATGCGGCACGAACTTGGGCAGATCCCCCGAGACGAGCGGATGGGTTGCGATCATCGGCTGCTGTGCCAGGATTTCGCGCGCCCGGTCGGTGCGGACGTCGGGGCGTGCCAGAATGGCATCGAGTGACGCCGTCATCGGGTCGCCGCCACGGCCGGGGATGGGAGCGCCGACACCGCGCAATGCCGGCAACTTCTTCCCCGCCTCAGCGATCATGGCGGCACTGACGGGCCTGCCGCCCATGGGACCGGACGCCGTGAAACTCGACTGCGGCGCCTCGCCGAAACCAGGCGTTCCCGCCGCGGTCTCCATCGGTGGCGGCGACGGCTTGCCGGACTTTCCGCGCGACGGACGCTGCTTCGCGGCGGCCGCGGGCTTGGGTGTTTTCGGGGGCGTGGGCATCGCCACAAAATAGGTCACCCGGCTGTGGCGAGCAAGACGCGCGGATCGTGTTTCGCACACGGTCGCAGATAGCGGCGATGATCATGTCGTGTCGCGCGGCGGCGAACTCGACTATGATCGCGTCCATGACCCTGACGAAGTCCGAAATCGAGCGTTACAAGCGCCATATCGTCCTCCGCGATGTCGGCGGCGCCGGCCAACAGCGGCTCAAGGGCGCGCGCGTGCTGTTGATCGGGGCAGGCGGGCTCGGCTCACCGCTGATCACGTATCTCGCGGCAGCCGGTGTCGGCACCATCGGCATCGTCGACGACGACGTCGTTTCGCTTTCGAACTTGCAGCGCCAGATCGTGCACGATACCGCCTCGGTCGGCCGGCCGAAGGTCGAGAGTGCCGCGGCGACCGTTGAACGCCTAAATCCCAACGTCACGGTCGAGGCACACCGCATGCGTCTCGATGCCGACAACGCCATGGACATGGTCTCGCGCTATGACATCGTCGCTGACGGCTCGGATAATTTCGCCACCCGCTATCTCGTCTCGGACGCCTGCCATCTCGCCAAGAAAGTGCTTGTCTACGGGGCTGTCGGCCCGTTCGACGGCTACGTGACCACCTTCAAACCGCACACGACCAACGCGGCCGGCACGCCGTATCCCAGCTATCGATGTCTGTTTCCCGAGGCGCCGCCGCCGGGTACGGTCGCCAACTGCGCCGAGGTCGGGGTCTTGGGGTGCGTTGTCGGCGTCGTCGGCACGCTCATGGCGACGGAGGTGCTCAAGGAAATTCTCGGGCTCGGCGAAAGTCTTGCCGGCCGGCTGATGATCTGGGATGCGTTGTCGGCCGCGTTCCAGGAGGTGCAGGTCGCGTGGGACGCGAACAATCCACTGTCCGGGCGGGCGCCGGTCATCACGGATCTTTCGATCCACAAGGGAGCCGCGGGGGCGGTGTGTGCGGGATGAACGATACGGGGATGCAGGGACTGTCGGCCATTAAAGGGCTGTTGTTCGACAAAGACGGGACTTTGCTTGACTATTTCAAGACGTGGGTGCCGATCAATCGAGAAATCACGGCCTATGCCGCGCAGGGCAACGTCGCGGTACAACGGCGGATGCTGGCGATCGGCGGCCATGACCCTGACACGGATCGGGTGGCTGCGGGCTCGATCTTCGCTGGCGGGCCGATGGACGTGATCGTCGACATGTTGCGCCGCGAGGCAGATGGGTCGGCGCCGGGCGACTTGTACGAGACGGTTGCGCGCATGTTCGCGGAAGGTGGAGCCCGTTCGTCGGTCCTGATCGATGGCGCGCTCGAAGTGTCGCGCGTGCTCGGATCGCGTGGCTACCGCATGGGCATTGCGACCAACGACACGGCAGCGGGCCTCGCCGCATCCCTCGGCAAACACGGTATTCTCGACGCCTATGAGTTCACCTGCGGCTGCGACAGCGGCTTTGGCGCCAAGCCAGGCCCCGGCATGGTGCTCGGCTTCTGCGCCGCGACCGGCCTTGCCCCGCACCAGGTCGCGGTGGTCGGAGACAGCATCCACGACCTCGAGATGGGCCGAGCCGCAGGCTGTGGTCTCGTCGTGGCTGTTCTGTCGGGCACCGCTGGACGCGAACATCTCGCGCCCCATGCCGACATGGTCTTGGCAAGCGTCGCCGACATGGCACGCATCTTCAAGGGCGCGCGGCATTGACGACAGCCGTCAGTATTCGGCGTAAATTTCGATGACGTTGTTTTCGGGATCGCGAAAAAACAGCGTGCGATGGCGCCAATTCGGCAGATCTGTGGGCTGGCGGATGATCGACACACCCTTGGCGACCAACTCTGCGTGACAGGCATCGACAGCAGGCGGGGCGACGCGGAATGCCAGCTGCACCGACGCCGCATCCGGGATCGCGCGACCGTCGTCGGCTCCGGCGATGCTGCCTCTCGGACGCAGGGTCAGGAGGCAGGCACCGACGCGAAAACTGACCCAGTTCGCGCGTTCAGTCGCGATCGGAAAGCCCATGACATCAGCATAGAAAGCGCGGGTCTCGTCGAAACGACTGCACAGCAGCACCGCGTAGTCGAGATTGCCGATATCGCCGAGGCTCATGAAATTGTCCGCGAGGCGAGCCGCGTCCCGGGCACACGGCCCGGGCCGCGCACCACGTGATCAAACCCACC
>JANOAW010000774.1:0-4247 GCA_031411355.1 Hyphomicrobiaceae bacterium
ATCAATTCGGCGCCGATCTCGTCACGTCCGAGCGCGGTCAGGCGCGTGAGCGTGAGGGCCAGAATGGCCGTCGCTTGTGCTTCAGACAATTTATAGCTGCCGTCCTCGAGCACTTTGTGGCGCGGGTCGGCGATCAACTCGACCAGCGGCGCCACGTCCTTGGCGGGCCAGTTGCGGGCCATCAATTCTTCTTTGGCGACCGCCGGCGATGCCGCACCGCGGATCAACTTGATGACGTCGTCGATGTTGGCGACGGCGATGGCGAGACCTACCAAGGTGTGCGCGCGATTGCGGGCCTTGGTCAGCAAATATTTGATGCGCCGCGACACGACCTCTTCGCGGAAGGCGACGAAGGACGACAGGATGTCCTTCAGATTGAGCATCTCGGGCTTACCGCCGTTGAGCGCGATCATGTTGCAGCCGAACGTCGTCTGTAGATCCGAGTGGCGCCACAATTGATTGAGCACCACGTCGGCGACGGCACCGCGTTTGAGTTCGATAACGATGCGGATACCTTCGCGATTGCTCTCGTCCCAGACGTCCGAAATGCCCTCGAGGACTTTTTCGTTCACCTTGGCGGCGATCTTCTCGATCATGTCCTTCTTGGTGACCTGGTAGGGAATGGCCGTGATGATAATAGCCTCCCTGTCCTTGCGGATCTCCTCGACGTGCGCTCTGGCGCGCATGATCACCGAGCCGCGACCCTTGTGGTAGGCGGCCATGGCGCCGCCGCGACCAAGCATCAGCGCGCCGGTCGGGAAGTCCGGTCCTGGAATGATCTGGCACAGTTCGTCGATGCCCAGTTCCGGGTTGTCCATCAGCGCAATCGTGGCGTCGATGACCTCGCCGAGGTTGTGCGGTGGTATGTTGGTCGCCATGCCGACGGCGATGCCGCCGGCGCCATTGACCAGAAGGTTCGGGAACTTGGCCGGCAATACGGTCGGTTCGCGCTCGGCGCCGTCATAGTTGTCCTGGAAATCGACCGTCTCCTTGTCGAGATCGTCCAGCAGGTATTGTGAAATCTTGGCGAGACGGCTTTCAGTATAGCGCATCGCCGCCGGACTATCGCCATCTATGGAGCCGAAATTGCCCTGTCCATCGATCAACGGCACGCGCAATGACCAGTCCTGCGCCATGCGCACCAGCGCATCATAGATCGCAAGATCGCCGTGCGGGTGGTATTTGCCCATTACCTCGCCGACGACGCGCGCAGATTTGACGTACTTCTTGTTCCAGTCGAGCCCAAGTTCGTTCATGCCGTAGAGAATGCGTCGATGCACGGGTTTCAGGCCGTCGCGGACATCCGGCAATGCGCGTGACACGATCACGCTCATGGCATAGTCGAGGAACGACTTGCGCATCTCGTCGCCGATCAAAATCGGCTTGATTTCGCCGCCCTTGCCACCGGAAGTTGGCGGCTGCGCTGGCGGCGGCGGGTCTTTGGTATCGGCCAAGGTGCAGGTTTCCGTTCAAGTTCCAGTGCGGCGCCTGATGGCCGGGACGAGGTCGCGGACCTCGGCCTTGCACGCGCAAATGGTGCCCGTTCGGGCACGTCGTGGCGGATCTATAGCATGGGTGGAAGGTCCGGCAACGCCAGCGGATTTGAGCGTGTGGAATTGTCCACAGTCGAGGCCGTGCGCGACGGCGCGCGCGGGGCGTCGACAAATCGGTGTCTACTCATCGACTAGTCGGGACAAACGCGGTGGCGTAGGATCCGCCCCGTCGCTGCAGCTAACGGTCGAATTTTTACCGGCTCTGCCGGCCTTGCCTTTCGGAGCCGACATGAGGAGAGTTTCAGCGGGGCTGTTTATGTTCTGGGCGACCGTTGATGGCGCCGCCGCCGGTCCCGACAGCGATGCATTGGCGAAACTCGGCCACTTGGGCACGTGGGCCGCGAACTGCGCGCTCCCTGCATCGGTCGACAACCCCTATGTCACGTTCGTCGCGTCGCGCGCCGGCTATCCAAAGCGCTTTCTGAAAATGGAGTCAGCGATCGACCGCACGAGCGAAATTCGCAATGTCCGGCGGATCGACGACAACAAGATCAAATATTGGATGATGGGCGCCAACGAGTTGGACAACCGCGAAATCACCATCGTCATCATCGGCACCCAGATGCGTTCGATCGCGGCCGTCGATGCAAAGGGTACGAAGTATGTCGTCGACGGCAAACACTCGACGGGTGAGACGCCGTGGTTCAACAAGTGCTCAAAGTAAATGCTCTCGTTCCCGGAACCCTGCCAATGACCGCAATTCAACATGATTTTGCCGACGTCAACGGCATCCGCATGCACTACGCCCACGCCGGCCGTGGCAACGGCGGCCTGATGCTGTTCGCGCACGGATTTCCCGAGTTCTGGTATTGCTGGCGCCACCTGCTGCCCGAGTTCGCGCGCGATCATCACGTCGTCGCACCCGACATGCGCGGCTATAATCTCACATCGAAGCCGGCAAGGGTCGAGGATTACGACATCAATATCCTCATCGACGATCTCGCCGCCCTCGCGTCTCATCTCGGCTATGCAACTTTTACGCTGGTCGCGCACGATTGGGGGGGCGGCGTCGCTTGGTCGCTCGCGATCAAGAAACCGGCGTTGCTGGACCGGCTCATCATCATCAACTCGCCACATCCGACCATTTTCGAGCGCGAGTTGAACACCAATCCCGCGCAACAGAAAGCGAGCCTTTACACCCGCCATTTCCAGTCACCCAAGGTCGAGGCCATGCTGCTGGCGAACGATTGCAAGGGATTGCAGGATATCTGCCTGACGGCGGGCCTGAAACTTGGCCATGTGACCGAGGCCGACAAGGCCGAATATATCAAGTCCTGGACACAGCCGGGCGCCGTCACGGGCATGCTCAATTACTACCGCGCTGCCAAAATGGGCCCGCCGATTGCGCCGGGCGAGACCGCCCGCAGCTTCGAAACCGGTATTGCCGATCCGACGGTCGCCGTGCCGACCTTGGTCGTGTGGGCCGAACAGGATCCGCATCTGATGGTGTCCAACCTCGACGGCCTCGACGCCTATGTCCCCGATCTGATGGTGCGACGTATCCCAGATAGCGGCCATTGGGTGATTACCGACCAGCCGCAGACTGTCATCCGCCACATGCGCGAATGGATGCGCTGAGACTGGCGTGGGCACTGCGTCGACGAAATGCCTGTTTCATCGAAGCGCGCAAGAGAGTATCGAGCGTCATACCGCGCGCGTGCCGATCGGCATTGTGCGCCGTCGCCGTCATGCGACACGACGAAATTCTGCAACGAGACCCCGAACCGCCATGGCCAAGAAGCGCACCGGTCCGACCGAGCGGACCCGCTACCGCTATCCAGAGGCGGGCGGCGCGCCTGAGCCCCGTGACGAGCGGCGGCGGTCGGCGCCCGGACGCGGGGCCGCGCCGAGACCGCGTCCAGAAACTGAAAGTTTCATGCGTTCGGTGCCAGCCGAGCGCGTGCCGGCACGTCCGGACCGTCCGCCGGCGCCGCTGACGGAGACCATGCGTATCGCCAAAGCCATGGCACGTGCGGGCTTGTGTTCGCGTCGCGATGCTGAGCGGTGGATCGCCGAGGGCCGGGTCGTGGTCAACGGCGAGACCCTCAAATCGCCGGCAAAAGACGTTGGTCCAGCCGACCGTATCGAGGTCGACGGGCAGGCGCTGCCGGGCGTCGAGACGACGAAGTTGTGGCGTTTCCACAAAGAGCGCGGCTGCGTGACGACGCATCGTGACCCCGAGGGTCGCCCGACGGTGTTTGAAAAATTACCGCCCGAATTGCCGCGCGTGATCTCGATCGGTCGCCTCGACTTCAACACCGAGGGCCTGTTGTTGTTGACCAACGACGGCGAACTCGCGCGTCATCTCGAACTGCCGGCGACCGGTTGGCTGCGCCGGTATCGTGTCCGCGCGTTCGGCACCGTAACGCAGGCGCAACTCGATGCCCTCAAGGAGGGGCTCGAAATCGAAGGTGTTCGCTACGGTCCCATCGAGGCAACGCTCGATCAGGTGCAAGGCTCGAACGTCTGGCTGACAATCGGATTGCGCGAAGGCAAGAATCGCGAAGTGCGCAACATTCTGGCGTCTCTCGAACTGACCGTGAACCGGCTGATCCGAATTTCGTTCGGCCCCTTCCAGTTGTTCGACTTGGAGCCGGGCACGGTCGAGAGCGTCAAGCGTCGCGTTCTCGCCGATCAGCTCGTGCGGGAACTGACCGTTAATTTCGAGCTCATGGTCGTCGAAGACGTGGTGCG
>JANOAW010000775.1:0-2609 GCA_031411355.1 Hyphomicrobiaceae bacterium
GGGCGGCAACTGTACCAGAAGAAGCTGGCGGACATGGAGACCGAGATTGCGCTCGGGCTGCAGGCATCGCTCCGGGTCGGGCGCTTGATGGACCAGGGGCGGTTCGCGCCCGAGATGATCTCGATCGTCAAACGCAACAACTGCGGCAAGGCCTTGGATATCGCGCGCGTCGCCCGCGATATGCACGGCGGCAACGGCATTCAGGCTGAGTATCACGTCATGCGCCACGCCGCGAACCTCGAAACTGTGAACACCTATGAAGGCACGCATGACGTGCACGCACTGATCCTCGGCCGCGCCATCACCGGCATTCAAGCGTTTTTCTGAGGCGGACTGCGTTGCCGGAGACAGACCATGCAGACGTTGTCGGAACTCCTTAGGTCGCACGCGCGGCATTTCAAGGACAAGCCGTTCTTGATCTGCGAGGATCGCCGCTGGACCTACGGCGCGTATGTCGGCGAGGTTGAGCGGCTCGCACAGGTGCTTGTCGACCATGGCGTCACCAAGGGAATGCCGGTTTGCCTCTACCTGCCGAGCCGGCCCGAATTGGCGATCGCCTATCATGCCTGCCAGCTGGTCGGCGCCATCGCGACGCCGATGAGCGCGATGTATCGCTCAGCTGAAATCACCAAGATCGTCACGCGCACAGCCGCACGCGTCATCATCACGGATCGCGAGCGTGCACCACATGTGCGCGGCGTCCAGCCCGAGTTGAAATCACTGCGACACGTGCTGGTGTTTGGGGGTGACAACGAAGCCGCGCCGCTTGAGAAGCTGTGTCGCAGCGCCGTTCCGAACCTGCCTGACGATACGGGCGGCCCAGACGACGTCGCCGCGCTGTTCTTCACCTCTGGCACCACGGGCGAGCCCAAAGGGGCCATGCAGAGCCAACGCAGTATTCTTGCCGGCGTTCGCGGCGGCGACACGTACGCGGCCTGCGCCTGCGGCAATGAAGTGTTCCTCTGCGTGTTGCCACTGTTCAACAAATTCGGTGCCACGGTCGTGCTGAACGGCGCGTTATACAACGGCGGCACGCTTGTGTTGCGCGAACGCTGGGATCTCAACGGCGTCATATCGGACATTCAGCAGCACAAGGTCTCGGTGTTCTTCGGCACGCCGACGATGTTTACGTTCCTGCTCAAGGATTACGACGCCCGCAAGGACGATTTGTCATCGCTCCGTCTGTGTCTCGCAGGCGGCGCGGTCCTCGTCCCGTCGCTCGTGCAGGAGTTCGAGGCGAAGCTGAAAACGCGCCTGATCAACATCTACGGCGCCACCGAGGTGTCCGGCTACGTTACAGCGGAACCACTGACGGGGCCGCGCATTGCCGGCTCAGTCGGGACGCCCATCGGTGCCACAACGATCCAAGTTCTAGATGACAATGGCCGCCCTGTTGCGCGCGGCGCGACTGGCGAGATCGCCATCAGCGGCGACACGGTTGGCCCCGGTTATTGGCAGGACGCGACCGCAACAGCGGCGGCATTTCGCAACGGCGCGTGGCTCAGCGGTGACATCGGCTTCGTCGACGATCACGACCACCTGCACATCATCGACCGCAAGAAAGACGTGATCATCTCGGGCGGATTCAACATCTATCCGCTCGAAGTCGAGAACGTTCTCTATAAGCGCGACGACGTCTATCTCTGCGCCTTGGTTGCGGTGCCGGATGCCGAGAAAGGTGAAGTCCCTGTCGCCTACGTCGTGCCTATGCCCGGCAAATCGCCGACCGCCGACGACATCATCGCCTATTGCCGCAAGCACCTCGCCGCCTACAAGGCGCCGCGCCGTGTCGTGTTCAAGGGCGCTCGCGGCCGGCCGAAGGCCGTCGCCTGCCAGCTTGGGCGCGAGCACGATCTGCGGTTTTCCTTCTGCTGCGCGGTCGACGGCTGCCGGGGCCGCGAGACGCCGCCGTCAGTGCGCTTTCTCGGGCGCCGGGTGTATGTCGCCGCGATCGTGTTGCTGATCGCGATCTTGCAATCCGGTGTGACCGATGCGCGGATGCAGCGGCTCGACGAGTTCGTCACTGTCGATCGGCGCACCATTGCGCGCTGGCGGCGCTGGTGGCGCGAGGCATTCACCGAGACGCCGTTCTGGCGCATTGCGCGTGCCAGCTTCATGCCGCCGCTCGATCATGCGGCTCTGCCCGCACCACTCCTCGATCGCTTCGCCGGTGACATGGCCGATCGATTGACCGCGCTGTTGCGCTTCCTCGGCCCAATCACCGGAGGCGCACGAATGCAGGCTCGGTGACGGTCGCGTCGTATCCGCAGAGCATGCTCGTCGCCGCCGATCCAACGCTCTGTCAGCCTGCGACGCATGTCCCCACAGGAGCGTCGGCATGGCAGAAGGTGCAAGTTCTCGCGTTCACGAGCAGTGGGCGCATCTGAGGTTTGCCGTCATCGGCTGGCTGCTGGCCGCGCCGCCCGAGAAGGGCGAGTTGAAGGCCACGATCACTGATCTCGCATCGCGCACGTGGCAGCATCCGACCAGCGGCAAGCCCGTGCGCTTCGGCTTCTCGACGATTGAGCGCTGGTATCATCGCGCAGCTCGCGAGCGGGCCGATCCGGTCGGCGTGCTCCGCCGCAAGATCCGCGCCGACGCCGGTCGCC